>RGYX01000051.1 GCA_010031845.1 Verrucomicrobiota bacterium | reverse complement strand
GTCGTCTCCATTCTCATCCCCGCCCCACCCGCCCGGAATGTCACCCCGGAATCGATTCCCCTTCAGATCCTTCACGAGGACGCGGATCTGGTGGTCATCAACAAGGCCTCGGGCATGCATGTTCACCCCGGTGCCGGTCGACCCACGGGCTCCCTTGCCGCCGCCCTTCTTCACCACTGCGAGGGCAACCTAGCCTCAGGAGGCGGCCCGGATCGGCCCGGGATCGTTCACCGTCTCGATCGCGAAACGACCGGAATTCTGGTCGCCGCCAAAAAGGATGCCGCCCACCGGGAACTCAGCCGCCAATTCCGGGAACGCGAAACGGAGAAAACTTACCTGGCCTTCGTGCTGGGCCGACCCCGCGGGGACGCCGGCACTTGGGAGGGAGCCATCGGGCGCCACCCCGTGATCCGCCAGCGCATGGCCGTCCGCAGCCGCGGCCGCACCGCCAAAACGGACTGGAAAATCATCTCCTGCTGGCCGGGAGCCAGCCTGCTCGAACTCAAACTCCATACGGGCCGCACCCACCAGGTCCGCGTCCATGCCTCGGCCGCCGGTTGCCCCGTGGCGGGCGACCCGGTCTACGGCGGCACCAACCCGCTTACCCGCGCCGCCCAAGTCCCGCGACAACTCCTGCACGCCCACCGCCTCTCCTTCACCCACCCAAGGACCGGTGAATACCTTTCTTTTGAAGCTCCCCCTCCAACCGATTTTGCGGCATTCCAGTCCTATCTTGATGAACGCTGAGCTTCGCCAACACGCCGCCCGCTACGTGGAACTCCTGCGCCGCCATGGAAAAAAGGAAGCCTGGCTCCCCACCGGCCTTGCCCGCCGATTGCCGTCGGCTTCGACTTCCGCCACTCCCGCACCGCTCAGTTCCCCCACCACGCGAACGACCAAATCAGAACCCCCTTCCGCCCTCCGCAGCGCCCCACCCATCCCCAGCCCCAAACCCAAAAACGACTTTGACCTGAACTCCATTCTAAAAGACGTGAGCGGATCCAAAGCTGACAAGTTGGCGGCCCTTCGCAAAAAAACCGACGTCTGTAAAATTTGCGCTCATCTCGCCAAATCCAGAACCCAAGTCGTCTTTGGCGTAGGTGACCCCGAAGCCAAACTCATGTTCGTCGGCGAAGCGCCCGGCGCCGAGGAGGACAAGCAAGGCGAGCCCTTCGTCGGCCTCGCCGGAAAGCTCCTGACCAAAATGATCACGGCCATGGAACTGACCCGCGAACAGGTGTACATCGCCAACGTGCTGAAATGCCGTCCCGACATGCCCGCCAACACCAGCGGCAACCGCAAACCCACCCGGACGGAGATGGACACCTGCCTGCCTTACCTTCGTGCCCAAGTCGCTATCATCGCCCCGACGGTCATCGTCGCGCTCGGCTCCACCGCGGTGGAGGGTCTCTTTGGTCCGCAAAAAACCACCATCTCCCGGCTTCGCGGAACCTGGATGGAACTGGACGGGGTTCCGGTCCGCCCCACCTTCCACCCCAGCTATCTTCTCCACAATCAGGATCTCGCACTCAAACGCCTCGTCTGGACCGATCTCATGGCCGCCATGGAAAAGCTCTCCCTGCCGATCTCTGAAAAACAGCGGGGTTATTTTCTCAAGCCGACTGCGTGAACCTCGTCATTCTCCTCACCACGACCGCCAAAAAATCGGACGCCCACCGCTTGGCCCATCAAGCTCTTCACCACCGCGCGGCCGCCTGCATCCAGATGATTCCGGGTCTTGAGTCCCACTATGTCTGGAAAGGGAAAAGGAAGATTGCCCGGGAATTTCTTCTTCTCGCCAAAACCACGGCCGCCCGCCGCCGGGACCTGATCAGACTTTGGACCCGAATCCATCCCTATGATTGTCCCGAGATTGTTACCCTCACCGGCAAATCCGCTTCCGCCTACGCTCGCTGGGTCGCAACCGCGACCTCTTCCTGAATTTAGCCCACCACCACCAGCTTGATTTCCTCCGGCAAGTGCGCCGAAACCTCCCGCACGGTGTCGCCTCGGAGAAGATTCACCAACAAACCGCGGCGCGTTCCCCCCAGCACCACCACATCCGCCCCCAAGGTCGCAGCTAACTCCACGATCATATCGGATGCCTTGTTCGCCGTGCAGTAAACGGGCGTTAACGCGACCTTCGACTCCCTGGCCAGTTGGACCGCCTCATTAAAAACCTTTTCCGCCTCGGCATCATCTTTCAGGCGGCCACTGACCTCCGTGGCCACCTGCACCTCCCGGATGTAGAGAAAATAAAGTCTGGAACTCCGAAGCTTGGCCTCCTCCAAAGCAAATGCCGCCACCAGAATCCGTCCTCCCTCCTCCCCTTCTTCCTCGCCGAAGACCGGCGGAGTGGTGGCGGGAATAACCATGGAAGATGGAACCAGACCCTTGGCCGTCTCCTCTTTCAGTTTGGCCCGGTAGGTTTCCCGGACAAACAGTCCCACCCCGCACACGGTCAGGGCAAACATCAGCGCATGCACTTTAGTCACGGCAATGGTGATCCAGATCGACCCCATCAAAACCGCCGTGCCCATCATCACCACCCTTTGCCACTTGGCCATCGGCAGGGGTTTGTCCGTGCTGGTCGATGCCAGATTGAGGGTGATCGCCCCCACTACCCCGATGGCGTAAAGCGAGGCCAACGCCTCAAAGCCCGGCGCGAGATCCAGGATGAGAATGGGCAGTCCGACCGCCACAATCAAAGGAACCCAGGGAACCCCTTGGCGATTCAGCATCCGGAAGACCGGCGGCAGTTCCCCATCCTGGGCCATGCTGTACAGGATGGCCACCGTCGCCACGATCGCCGTGTTCACCGCCGAAAGCAGCAAAAGCCCGACAACCACCCCTACGGCCAAACCATAATTCGGATGCACGTAGTATTCGGCCATTTTTCGCAGGAAACTTTCCGGTTTATTGAAGCTTTCCTCCGGCATTCCGGCGGCCAAAACCCCCAACGCCGCGGTCAAAAGACAAACCTCCGCCATCACCAGCCAGATGGCCCGGCGTGCGTTGCGGTGGACGGAGGGCTTTTCCGGGCTCGCATCGGGATCCAGTTTCATGACCCCCGTGGTGTTCGCCACCGCTTCCACCCCCGACAGAGCCAGCACCATGCCGGCAAAGAGTTGCCAGCTATGGCCGAAACCCACGGTGGGCCAGTGCCAATGCAACTCCGGCTGCTTCCACAAACCGCCCGCCACGAGGCCCAACACCACCAACACCATCGGCACCGCCAGATAGACCGCCAACCCGGAGGAAAGACGCGGCCCAAAATAGTTCAGCACCCCGAGCACGAAAATCGCCAGAATGGCCCAACGGGTGGCATCCCCTGTCCCAAAATAGTTGAAAGCCTCGTAGCAACTCATCGAGGCTGTCACCGCGTAGTCCGCCAAAAGGAGCAGGGCCCCCACCACCGCCAATCGGGCGCTATGGGTCCGGGCCGCATGATACACCCCTCCGCCCTCAGGAAAAAAACGGCAGACCCACACATAGTTGCAACCCACGAGAAACGTCAGTCCGACGATCGCCGCGAGATAAACCGGGGCCGCATACCCCGCCAACAACACCGCCAGACCAATCACGTATGCCTTGCTGGTCCCCCAATCGCCATACAGCAGGGCGGCGGCTCTCTGCCAACCGACATTTCGGGGTCGGCTTCCGTGGATGACCATCTCGCTCATTTTGTTTTGAGAAACTCCCGTACGATCGGCGCCGTCATGCCGGACCGCACCATCGGCGTGATCAGGTAAATTCCCCGGAAGTGCTCCGCCACCTCCCTAGCCAATTCCGCCGCCACCTCCCGACCATAATCTGCCTGGGCCGCTCCCTCCGGCAAGGAACGGATCTTCTCCCGGACCGTATCGGGGATGGAGATGCCGGGCACCTCATGGTGCAGAAACTCGGCGTTTCGGGAACTGATCACCGGCATGACCCCGACCAGAACCGGGATCCCCAAAGGCCCCAAGGCCTCCTTCATCTTCCGGATCATGGTTTTTTCATAGACCGGCTGAGTCATGACAAAATGGGCTCCCCTCTCCATTTTGCGTTCCAGTTTTTTCACCTGAGCGTCGAAGTTTTTCGAATTCGGGTTGAAGGCCACCCCGATGACAAACTCCGCCCCTGGCCCGATCTCCCGCCCCGCCGAGTTTCTTCCCTCGTTCATCTGCCGGATCAGGTCGATCAGGCCCAAGCTGTTGACATCGTATACGGAAGTCGCGCCCGGATGGTCGCCAAATTTCGAAGGGTCACCCGTCAGGGCCAAGACATGGCGGTGACCTAAAGCCGCCAGCCCCATCAGCTCGCTTTGCAAGCCGATTAGGTTTTTGTCCCGACAGGCCAAATGAATCAGACAGGTGGTTCCGAATTTTTCCCGCAACAAAGTTGCCGCCGCCGTGTTGGCCACCCGTAAAATGGCCAGCGAGTTATCCGCCAACGTCAGGGCCGTGGCCCCGGCTTTGACCAACTCTTCCGCCGCCTGCAAGAAGGGACCCAGGTTCAGCCCGCGGGGACTGTCGAGTTCCACCACGGCAATCCGCTCTTTTTTCAGCCGATCCAAAATCGACTCCTCCCTTTTTTTCCCCTTCTCCCCGGGAGCCGCAACCTGAATGGCTTCCCGCTTGGGCTCCACGGCCGGGCGAGCCTCCGGATTTGGCTTCAGCTGGCTCACCTTGGCTTTCAAGGCACGAATGTGAGCCGGACTCACTCCCGATCCCCCTCCCAAGAGAGTCACCCCCAAGGGGGGAAGTTCCGACATTCTCTCTGCGAAATAATGAGGATGGTTGGCGTAAAGATATCGGCCCTCGGCGAATTCCGGCTGCCCGGCATCAGGATATGCCGCCAAAGGTTTTCCCGGGCCGGACGAGATTCGCTTCATGAGTCCCACACATGCACTCGGACCAAAGGCCGGAGCCACGCCAATCACCTCCGCCCCTGAACTGCGCAGCCTTTGACATGTCTCCTCCCAACTTCTTCCCCCAGGCAAAGTCCCCTCCCGACCCGAGGCCAGTAGGGCAATCACGGGCAGATGATGCAGTTCGCGCACCGCCCCAAGGGCGATCTCCAGTTCTTCCGGATCGGCAAAAGCCTGCAAGAGTACCGCATGGACGCCTCCATCGATCAACGCCCCGGCATGGACCCGGAACAAATCCTCCACGGACTTGGCACCCAATCCAGACCGATCGGCCGCAGTCAGTCCGCTGGGCCCAATACACCCAGCCACCCAAGCCCCGCTCTTACCCACTTCTCCCAAGGCCAATTTGGCGGCCTTCCAATTGATTTCGTTCGCCTTGTCGTCCAACCCATGCCTCTTCAAGGCCCATCGATTGGCCGCAAAACTGTTCGTGGTAATCATTTCGGCTCCCGCCTCCAAATAGATCCGGTGAGCTACCGTAACTCTATCCGGATCAACCAAATTCAATCCCTCAAAGCTTCGCCCCAGGGGCACCCCCTCCCCATACAGATAGGCCGCCACCGACCCATCCCCTATCACGACCCTGGAGCCCATGGTCTCCAAAAGATTTGCCATGCCAGATATTCCCATTCAGACTGCATCTTGTGAAATCGTCTACAGTCATAAAAAAGCGGGAAAATGCTGATAACCCCTTGGCCACCAACATTGAAGAGCTTATTGACGCGGCGGGAATCAAGCATGAACGGCAAATTTTTAGAGAGATGATCTCCACGGTCTTAAGCCTTGGATCAGACGGCACAAATTTGGGTGACCTCAAGCAGTTCAAGCGGGTCATGCGGGAAATCCGCGATGCCAACCAGGTTTTCGCTCCCTATCGCGGAATCAAAAAAATTTCGGTCTTCGGCTCGGCCCGGACCCAGCCTACCACGGCCACTTGGAAAGCAGCCCACCGCTTTGGACAACTCATGCAGGAGTCCGGCTATATGGTCATCACCGGCGGTGGAGACGGCATCATGGGGGCTGCCCAGGCTGGAGCCGGGCGTAAACACGGCTTCGCCCTCAACATTGAACTTCCCTTTGAGCAGGAACCGAATGAAACCATCCGCGGGGACACCAAACTCTTCACTTTTAAATACTTCTTCACCCGCAAACTGAATTTCGTCAAACATTCCGATGCCATCGCTCTCTTCCCCGGCGGCTTTGGCACCATGGATGAGGCCTTCGAAACCTTTACCCTGATGCAGACCGGAAAGTCGGAAATCATCCCGCTCATCATGGTCGACGCCCCCCGCGGAAACTTCTGGAAGACCTTCGAAAAATATCTGCGCGAGCATCTTCTCGGCGACGGCCTGATTTCAGAGGAGGATTTCACTCTGTTCAAGATCACCGATGACCTTGAATTTGCCCGGAGGGAGGTCGTGAACTTCTACTACAATTTTCACTCCTACCGTTATGTGGGCAACGTCATGCTCATCCGCCTGCAACGTCAGATCCCGCCCGGTGCACTGGTTCGGCTGAACGATGATTTTCACGATATTCTCCGACCCGACACCCTGATCACCGTCTGTGAACCCTACCCCGAGGAAGCGAATGAACCCGAACTTGCCTCCCTCGCCCGCCTTTGCGTTCCCTTTAATCGCCGCAATCTAGGCAGACTCCGCGCCTTGCTCGATCGACTGAACCAGTTCTAATTTTGTTTTC
>RGYX01000006.1 GCA_010031845.1 Verrucomicrobiota bacterium | reverse complement strand
GTTGCTTTGCCGGGATCAGGCGATGCTGGAAAGCAGCTATCAGGATTATCTGGCGGGGCGTCCGCCCGCCCAGCCAAGCGTGGTGGCCATGACTTTCTCCGGCATTGACCCGACCCTGGCCCCCGAGGGGAAGCACACCCTGTTCACCTGGGCCCAGTATCACACGTACGAATTGAAGAATGGCGAAAATTGGGACGCGATCCGGGAGCGGGAGGCCGACAAACTCTACGACCTAGTTTGTCAGTATGCCCCGAATATGAAGGGGAAGATGATCGGGCGATATATCCAAACCCCGTTGGATCTGGAGCGGGACTTGGGACTCTTGCGGGGGAACGTAATGCATTTTGAGATGAGCTTGGACCAGATGTTTATGTTCCGTCCGCTCCCTGAAATTTCCTGTTACAAGACCCCCATGAAGAATCTGTATCTGACCGGGGCCAGCACTCATCCCGGGGGGGGTGTTTTTGGGGCCAGTGGAAGGAACACGGCCAAGGTGATCCTGGGTTGGCGGGGATGACCGGAAGGGAGTAGGATTTTCCCATGGCCGTGGCCACGCAAAAAACCCAAGCGGATCCCATCCGGCAATTTTCCATCTTTCTAGCCAACAAGGCTGGAAGGTTGCTGGAGTTAATCCGAATCCTGCAAAGCCGCCATGTGCATGTGGTGGCCCTGACGATTCTCGACACGACGGACAGCGCGATCGTCCGGATGGTGGTGGATGATCCAGACCAGGCCCGCGCAATCTTTCACGAACAAGCGGTGGCCCACACGGAATCAACGGTCGTCGCGGTGGAGTTGGGGGCGGCGACCGAGTTGCCCAAAGTCCTCTCTTCCCTGTTGGAGGCCGAGATCAATATTCTGACCACTTTTGCTTTTCTGGTGCGTCCGGAGGCGCGTCCAGCCCTTTGCCTGAACCTGGATGACAATGAACTTGGGGCGCAGGTGCTGGCCCGGGGTGGGTTCAAGCTTTTGGGACAGGGCGACATCTCCCGCTGAGCAGGAACCGGCGATGAGTCAGCTTCAGGCTGAGATCTGTTCGGGCAAAAGGATCACGGGGGAGGAAGCCGTGGAAATTTATCATTGGCCGCTGGCCCGACTCGGGGAACTGGCGGATATCCGGAGGAATCTGGCCAAAAGGCAGGATTACGGGGGCCGCGGGGAGGAGGTGGTCACGTACATCGTGGATCGAAATATCAACTACACCAATGTCTGTGACGTTTATTGTAAATTCTGTGCGTTTTACCGGACGGAGAAAGATGCCGACCACTACGTGCTGACCCACGCGCAGATCGATGCCAAGGTCGACGAATTGGTGGCGGTGGGCGGAAATCAAATCCTCCTGCAGGGTGGGCATCATCCCAAGCTGGATCTGGAGTGGTATCTCGATCTTTTGCGGCATCTGCGGGAAAAGTATCCGCAGGTGAATATCCACGGCTTCTCCCCGCCCGAATTCAACCATTTTGCCGAAGTGTTCGGAATGTCTCTGGAAAAAGTGATCGGAAAATTCAAGGAGGCGGGCTTGGGAAGCATTCCTGGGGGAGGAGCGGAGATTTTGGTTGAAGGAAATGCGATGCAAATGCCTGGCTA
This sequence comes from Verrucomicrobiota bacterium, assembly GCA_010031845.1. GTDB lineage: Bacteria > Verrucomicrobiota > Verrucomicrobiia > Methylacidiphilales > Verrucolacustridaceae > Verrucolacustris. The sequence continues at coordinate 14,167 of RGYX01000006.1, read as the reverse complement.
AGAGTGATGGAGACCGGGCACGGGATGGGCCTACGGTCCAGCGCGACGATGATGTTTGGCCATGTGGAGACGATCGAGGAAAGAATCGAGCATCTGGCGCGGTTGAGCAGGTGGCTCTCAAGTTTGGGGCCAACGATTTTGGCAGCCTGATGATGGAGGAAAATGTGGTTTCGAGCGCGGGCACCAGTTTTCGGCTCAGCTTGGAGGAGATGCGCCGACTCATCCAGGAGGCGGGATATGAGCCCCGGCAGAGAAATAACGGGTATGAACTGGTAGATATGACTGCTGAGAAAGCCGTCCTCACAGCCTGACCTTATCCCAAAAGCGGAAGCCGGGCTTAGGCCCGGCCTCGGGATTTATTTGTAGCGGATGGCGCGACCGTTTGCTCCGCCGGCGGGGCCGGTGAAACGGAAGCTGGTGTCGACCCGGTCAAGAACGACGGCATCGGCTTTCATTTTCCAAGCCTGTTTTTGGAGGGACTCCTTCATCGATTCCTCGTCGTCCCAGAGAAAAATCTGGGGGGCGCTGACCAAGCCAATGACCTCGAAAGGCTTTTCCGGCCGATCCAAAAGCAGGGGGATGGATTTCCAGGGTTCACCCTCCTCGCTGTTGCGGGAGCTTTTTTTGGAGCGTTTTCCCGTGGTCGAGGTGCGGCTCGAGGAGTCCTGGGCAAGGGCCTCCGGGGAGATCCAAACGGAGGCGAAGACCAAGAGAATCGTGAGGCAAAAGGATCTGGATAATTGCATAAAATGTTTGATATGCGTGCCGCCGCGGAAGGCAAGCCGGATGCCGACTGGATGTGGACAAAAAAAAGGCTAACAAGATGGGATGAGAAAGCATCCCGGAATGCCGGCCAAAATTCTTTGGGCCTTGATCGCGTTGGCGGGTGCGGGATCGCTTGGATGGATTGCTTGGCGGCACGCCCTCTGGTTGATCGTGGCCACGGGATGCGTCTATGCCATCGGATACCGGTTCCACAGTGCTTGGCTAATGGCCACCGTGTTGGCCGTAAATCCAGAAAGGAAAACACCGGCCGAACAATATTCCGATGGCCGGGATTTCGTAAAAACCAACCGATGGGTGGTCTTTGGGCATCATTTCGCGGCCATCGCGGGCCCGGGTCCGCTGGTCGGACCTGTTCTGGCGGCCCAGTTTGGTTACTTGCCTGGGTTGCTGTGGATTTTGATCGGGGCCGTACTGGGTGGGGCCGTCCACGACAGCATCATCCTATGGCTGAGCGTGCGACGGCGTGGGAAATCGGTGGGCCAGATGCTGCGGGAGGAAGTGGGACCGGCGGCGGGAACCCTTGCGGTGATCGGACTGCTGGGGATCCTGACCATGTTGATGGCCGTGCTGGCGTTGGTGGTGGTGCGGGCGTTGGCGGAAAGTCCATGGGGGCTTTTCACCATCGTGTTGACGATGCCTCTGGCGCTGGCCATGGGAATCGGCATGCGGGGAGCCGGCGGGGTGCGCACGGCTTGGGTCACGGTCCTCGGGGTGCTCGCCTTAATCGGATGCGTTTGGGCGGGGAAGTGGGCTTCCGAGGCGCCGGCTTGGGCATCGATGTTTACCTGGAATGGAAAATCGTTGGCTTGGTCCATCATGGGGTACGGTCTGGCAGCGAGCACTCTGCCGGTCTGGCTGTTGCTGGCTCCGAGGGATTACCTGAGTTCGTTCTTAAAAATCGGCACCGTGGCGGCTCTGGGAGTTGTGGTGGCCCTGCTGGCGCCCCAACTGCAAATGCCCGCCCTGACCAGATTCATCGATGGTAGCGGGCCGGTTTTCGCGGGTCCGGTTTTCCCTTTTTGCTTCATCACCATCGCGTGCGGGGCGGTCAGCGGATTCCATTGCCTGGTATCCTCCGGAACCACTCCGAAACTTTTGGCGAGTGAGGCGGACATCCGGGTGGTGGGCTACGGGGCGATGATCACCGAGATGGTGGTGGGTGTTTTGGCGTTGGTGGCGGCGTGCGCCATGCCGCCCGGAGAATATTTTGCGATCAATCTTCGGGGCGAGCCGGCCGCCGTGGTGCAGAAGATCACCGAGATGGGATTTCCGGTCACGGAAAAGCAGATGGGGGATCTGGCCCGCTCGGTCGGGGAGCCGACGATGGTAGGAAGAACCGGGGGTGCACCCACTTTTGCCGTGGGCATGGCTCAAATCTTTGCGAAGTCGGCGGGATCCACGGGAGGTTCGGCCATGGCCTTGTGGTACCACTTTGCCATCATGTTTGAGGCGCTTTTCATCCTGACGACGATCGATGCGGGCACCCGAATCGGAAGGTTTCTCGTGCAGGAAGTGTTGGGCTGGTTGTGGAAACCCCTTGGGGAGGTTCATTCCGCGGCCGGAAACTTTCTGGGAAGCGGGCTTTTTGTCGCGGGATGGGGATGGTTCCTGTACCAGGGGGTGATTGATCCCCAGGGAGGGATTAACAGTCTCTGGCCGATTTTCGGAGTGGCCAACCAACTGTTGGCTGTGATGGCGCTTGGCTTGGCCACCACCGTGTTGGTGAAGATGGATAAGGGCAGGTTAGCTTGGGTCACCCTGGGTCCTCTGGTCTGGCTGGTGGTGGTCACGTTCAGTGCGGGTTGGATGAAAATCTTCAGCGCGGATCCCAGGCTGGGATTTCTGACCGCGATGCGTCAGGCATCGGCGGTTGGTCAGGATCGGTTGGCCATGACGAACGCGATCAATGCCGGCATCACCGCTTTTTTCCTCCTGCTGGTCGTCCTGGTCCTCTGGGCTTGTGGGCGGGTCTGTTGGTTGAAGTGGAGGGGCGGTAAAGTTCTCCCCGTGACGGAAGAGGCTTGGGCCCATGCCGGGTGACAAAATGACGGCGGGGCAGAATCGGGGTTTGCCGGGTCCCGACACGGTGTAGACCCTAGGAATGAGAAGTTTTCGTTTCTATCTTCTGCTCTGCCTCTTGGGGGCCAACGGATGGGCGGAGGAACTGCCTGCCACGTTGATTCTGACTTGGGAGAAGGATCCCTGCCGGAGCATGACGGCCCTGTGGTTAAGGGGGCCGGGGTTGGGAGAGACTCCCCGAAAAGATCTTCCAGAGGTCATTCAGTGGAAAAAGGTCGGTGAGGGGAGTTGGCAACCCGCGGCGACGGAGTCCTCCCCTTTTCCCGATCCCGATAAGATGGGAAAGCCCCGCTGGACGTTGGTGAAAGCGCGTTGGGACCGGCTGGAGCCGGGGGGGGAGTATCTTTTCAAGATCGGCAGCTCTCCCGAGGCAAAATTCTGCACGGCGCCGCAAAACATCGGGAGCGGGGTGACGTTTGTGGAGGGAGGGGATATCGATATTGCGGACTCCTCGTTCAAGATGATGGTCCTTGGGGCCCGGCAAAATCCCCTTTTTATGAGCCTCGGCGGGGACTTGGCTTATGGAGACGGGCATGACATCAAGCGGGAGATCGCCTTTTGGAAGCAATGGAGGCAGGCGGCCATCGCGCCGGACGGGCGGCTGATTCCCCTCGTGCCGGGGATCGGTAATCATGAAGTGAAGGGAGGCTATGTTCAGGAGGGAGCCACTTTTGAAGAGATGAAGGCCCGAGCCCCTTTCTTTTACGCATGGTTTGGGGGGCTCTACCGGCAGGCTGAGCCGGTGGCGCTGGATTTTGGAGACTACCTATCGATGCTTCTTCTGGACTCGGGGCATGTCCTGCCGATTGCCTCGCAGACAGGTTGGTTGAAAGAGAATCTGGAAAAACGAAAGGCCGTGCCTTGGGTGTTTGCCTCTTGGCACGTATCGACGTATCCCTCCTTCCGGAAATGGAAGGATCAGAAGGAGATCGTGCAGACAAGGGAGGAGTGGGTTCCGGTGCTGGAACAATCGGGAGTGGCGGCGGTGTTCACGCATCACGAGCATAATCTTCAGCGGGTGGAGTCTGAGGGGCAGACAGGGAGAAAAATTCCGGTTTTGGGAAATGGGGCCATGGGGGTCGAGGCGAGACCGCAAAACTGCCCTGAGTCCAAAGCCCTGACCAAGGCTTTTGCCCAATCCGACTATCTGAATGTGATCCAACTTCGACCGAAGGGTGTCATCGTGCGGTCGCTCGGGCCGGAAGGAGAGGAGTTGGATCGGGTGGATCTTCCCCTTCGGGCAAAACCTTAATTCTCCGCATCGACAGCGTCCGCACTTTCTGGTCTGCTTCGCCTATGATCGTGCCCGATAGCTGGCTGGAGCCGTACCGCAACCTGCGTTGGCAGGGGGTTTTGGAGATTCTGCTGCTGACCGCGGTCTTTTATTACGGCTACAAGCTTTTGCGGCGAACTCAGGGAGCCAAGGTGTTGAGCGGATTCCTGCTCGTTTTTTTAGTCGCGTTGGCCGCATCGAAATTTCTCGAACTTCGCGTGTTGAGTTTTTTATTGCAGGCGTTTGTCTCGGTTCTGGTCCTCGCCTTTCTCATTCTCTTCCAACCGGAGATCCGGAGAGCGTTGGCGGAGATCGGGCGTGCGGGGGGGTTCACCCTGCACGGGGAGAGGCAGTCGTTTGTCATCGAGGAGGTGATCAAGGCGATCGAGGCGCTGCGGGAGAGAAAGTACGGCGCCCTCATCGTTTTCGAGCAGTCCGATTTGGCTCAGGGCGTGATTGATTCGGGCGTGGCGGTTTACGGGAATGTCTCGGAAGAGCTTCTGGCCACGATATTTTTCAACAAGACACCGTTGCATGACGGGGCGGCGATTCTCCGTGGGGACCGGGTGGTGGCTGCCGGCTGTATTCTTCCCGTAAGCCAACAGGCGATGAGCCGGGTTTTGGGGTTGCGTCATCGGGCGGCCTTGGGCTTGAGCGAGGAAAGTGATGCGGTGGTGTTGGTGTTGTCCGAGGAGACGGGGGAGTTGACGCTTTGCCGCAGGGGAAAAATGGATCGACCCCTGGAGATCGACACCCTCCGGCAAAGACTGACCGAACTTCTGGTCAGCGGTGGGACCGGAGTTTCATGGACGGGCGGACTGGCCCGCGGATTTCTGCGACCCACTTTGGGACCTCAGGCTCTGGCGCGCAGAACTCTGCGGGCGGTGATCTGTCTGGGGCTTGCCGTTCTGGCCTGGGGAGTTTTGGGAGTGATCGTGGCGGGAATGAGAACGGGGTTGCGTTGATGGGGGAGGGGCAGGGCCGGAGGTGGTTCGGCACGGATGGAATCCGCGGGCGGGTGGGCAAAGTCCCCATGACTCCCGAGTTCATCGCGGCAGTGGGGGCGGCCGCCGGAAAATTCTTCTCCAGAACTTCCCCCAGGGGAAAAGTTCTCATGGCCCGGGATACCCGTGGATCCGGCCCGATGCTCGAGGCCGCTCTGGCAGCGGGGCTGAAGTCGGCCGGATTGTCCGTGGAACTGGCCGGGGTGTTGCCCAGTGGGGCGACAGCCATGTTGGTGCCTGCCCGGGGGGCTTGTGCCGGGGCCATTCTCAGCGCCTCCCACAATCCGGCCGCCGACAATGGAATTAAATTTTGTGGGGCCACCGGGGCCAAGCTGACGGATGAAGAGGAGTCCCAGTTGGAAAGCGTATTGGATTGGGAACGTCCTCCCGCCATCGGGGAGAAGACAGGGGCACTTGATTTTTCCTGCCGGGATTGGGCGATGGAGGGGTACCGCAAAAAATTGGTTCAGGCGTTTGGGGAAGCCTTTTCCCTCCAAGGAAGGAAGGTTCTGGTGGATGCAGCCCATGGAGCAGCCTGGTGGACCACGCCTGAAATTCTGCGCGGTCTGGGGGCGGAGGTGGAGGTGATGTCCGATCACCCGGATGGCAGGAACATCAACGAGGGCTGCGGGTCAGAACACCCCGAGGGCTTGATTGCGAAAATCCGGGAAAGAAGTGGCTGGATTGGCTTGGCGCATGACGGGGATGCCGACCGGTTGGTCCTGGTGGATGAAAAAGGGGAGAGAGTGGACGGAGATGAGCTCATCGCCATGGCGGCCTTGGACGCCTTGGAGCGGGGAAAGCTGCCCCACAAAACCGTGGTGGTCACGGTGATGAGCAACTTGGGATTGGACGAGGCGATGGCAAAACAAGGGGGAAGGGTGGTAAGGACTCCGGTGGGGGATCGCTACGTGGCGGCGGCGATGAAAGAGGGGGGGTTCACGCTGGGCGGAGAGCAATCGGGGCATCTGCTTTTTCTGGATGCGTCGCCGGCGGGGGACGGGTTGCTTTCCTCCCTGAAGATTTTTGATTTGTTGCAGCGAAAAAAAGAAACCCTTCACCGCTCCAGGGCGGTGATGAAGCGATATCCGCAAAAACTGGTGAATCTTAAGGTGAGGCACAAGCCTGCCTGGGAAACCGTTCCTCCCCTGGCAGCCGCCGTGCGGGAGATGGAAAGGTTTTTAGAAAAAAAAGGGCGAATCCTGCTTCGCTATTCAGGCACGGAAAATCTTGTGCGTCTGCTTGTCGAAGCGGACGAAGAAGATAAGATATCCAAAGTTCAGGAGAAGCTGGTGCCGATTCTGAACGAACAATTGGGAGAGTAAACAGATGAGCGGCAATGCCTTGGACCAGTTGAAGAAGTTCACCACCGTGGTGGCAGACACGGGGGATTTTGCCTCGATGAAGGAGTACGCCCCCCAGGATGCGACGACCAACCCGACTTTGATTGAAAAAGCGACGGAGATGCCGGCATATCAGGGGTTGCTGGAAAAAGCGGTGGCGGACGGCAAGGGTGCGACCGGTTCCAAGGAGGAAAGAGCCCGGGCGGTCATCGATCGGCTTCTGATCCTTTTTGGGTGTGAAATCCTTAAGATTGTGCCGGGAAGAGTATCCACCGAGGTGGATGCGCGGCTTTCGTTTGATGTCCAAGGCACCATCGAGAAAGCCCGTCATTTGATCGGCATGTACCAAGTCGCGGGAATCGACCGGGAGCGCATCCTGATCAAGATTGCGGCGACTTGGGAGGGAGCCCAGGCGGCCAAGGTTGTCCAAAAAGAGGGCATCCAATGCAACCTGACGCTGATGTTTTCGTTGCCGCAGGCCGTGGCTTGTGCCGAGGCCGGAGCGAGGCTCATTTCCCCGTTTGTCGGAAGGATTTACGACTGGTTTAAGAAGAGCACCGGCAAGGAATACCAAGGGGCGGAGGATCCGGGCGTGCAGTCGGTGCAGAAGATCTACGCGTATTACAAAAAGTTCGGATATCCGACCCAAGTGATGGGGGCGAGTTTCCGCAACATGGGCCAGATTCTTGAGTTGGCTGGCTGCGATCTCCTTACCATCAGCCCCAACCTGCTCGCGGAATTGAAAGCCTCGAACCAGATGGTGGCGAAAAAGCTGGATGCTGAGACGGCCAAGAAGGATCCGATTGCCAAACTGCCGTTGGACGAGAAGACCTTCCGGTTCCTGTTGAATGAAGATGCCATGGCCACAGAAAAACTGGCTGAGGGGATCCGCCTCTTTTCGGCCGATATCGTTAAGCTTGAGAAGAAGATTCTGGCCAAGATCTGATCAGGTCAGTTTTTCCGTTCTGTTTTGCAAGCCATTGGTGGTGAATGGCTCTTGTGGTCGGTCTCCCTAGTTTTGGTTATTGACGGAAGGGGCTGAATCCAAGATAGTTACTTTTTACACATATATGTTGGATAAGCTTTTCCCTTTTTTGGAGAACGACATGGGCGTGGATCTTGGCACGGCCAACACGCTTGTTTTTGTACGTGGCAAAGGGGTGGTTCTGCGCGAGCCTTCGGTGGTGGCCATGGACCAAGCCACGCGCCGGGTTTTGGCCGTGGGGGATGAGGCGAAAAGAATGTTGGGTAGGACCCCAGGGTCGATTGTGGCGGTTCGCCCCCTGAAAGATGGGGTGATCAGTGATTTCGAGGTTACCGAGGCGATGCTCAAGTGCTTTATTGAAAAAGCCACCAAACGGCAGAATCGTTGGCGCCCGCGGCCCCGTCTTGTCATTGCTGTGCCTTCCGGCATCACCGAGGTGGAGCGGCGTGCCGTATGTGAATCCGCGGCCCATGCCGGAGCACGCAGTGTCCGCCTGATTGAGGAGCCTTTGGCGGCGGCGATCGGGGTGGGGCTGCCAGTGCAGGACGCCTCCGGCAACATGATCATCGACATCGGGGGGGGCACCACGGAGATGGCCATCATTTCCTTGGGGGGAATCGTTTTCAGCCGGAGTGTCCGGGTGGCTGGGGACGAGTTGGATGAAGCCATCATGAACTATTTAAAGCGGGCTTATAACCTGATGATCGGGGAGCGCACAGCCGAAGACATCAAGGTGAAGATCGGCTCGGTATATCCGATGGAAAAAGAAACCTCGATGGAGGTTCGCGGACGGGATCTGGTGGCCGGACTGCCCAAAACGCTCACCATCACCTCCCAAGAGGTCCGAGAAGCACTTCTCGAGCCGGTGCAGATCATTTTGGAAAGTGTCCGCCTCACCCTAGAGCGTTGTCCGCCGGAACTTTCAAGCGATCTGGTAGAGCGCGGAGTGGTTCTGGCCGGTGGGGGGGCCTTGCTCCGGGGATTTGACAGGCTTTTGAGCGAGGAGACGGGATTGCCCATTCATGTGGCCGAGGATCCCCTCAGCGCCGTAGTAGAAGGCACGGGCAAGGTGCTCGATGAACTGGAGTTTTTGACGAAGCTAACGATGGCGGACGGACGCGGGTAGCCGACCCGTTCCTTCCCATCAGCGACGTCCATCTCCCCGAGCATAGAAAACCATGTCACGCGCCTGGGTTTTTTTGGGGTCGGGAGCCGCCTTGGCCGCTGCCATCGTGGTTCTCTTCTTTGCCCCCGTCACCACCCGTTGGACGGAGCGGGTGACGATCGAGACCATCTCCCCCTTGGCTCGGGCCTGGGGAGGGGCGCAGACCAAGTGGAATGATTTTCGCCAGAGCCTCCGGCAATTTGACGTATTGGAGGAGGAAAACCGCAACCTTCGGGCAGAAAATGTGCGGCTTCAGACGGAAATCCGCCAACTGGATTACCTTCGCAACGAAAACGACAGATTTCGGGAGATGTTGGCCTTTCGAGAGCAACAGTCGTTCCGCCTTCTGGCTTGTCGGGTCATTGAACGGGACACGTCAAACTGGTGGAATTCCGTGTTGGTCGACCGTGGATGGAGTGATGATCCCAATTTGGCCCCTGACCAACCCGTGGTCACCCCCCGGGGAGTGATCGGCAAAACAGGCACGGTCGGCCGATCCACCACCCGGGTGATGCTGATCTCGGATGAAAACTGCAAAGTCAGTGTGCTGACGGAGGGAGCCGGCGCCCGGGGAATTCTTTTGGGTAATACTCCTGTGAACGGTGGAAATCCCCTGTGTCGCCTGACGTTTGTCACCCGGGAAGCGAAGTTCGGTGTGGGAGAAAGAGTTCTCACCACCGGTCTGGGTGGCACCTTTCCCCCCAACCTCTTGGTGGGCACGGTGACGGAGGCTCCCGCTTTGACTTCGGAAAAAAACTCCGGGCTTTATCGGGAGGGTCAGGTGACTCCCGCGGCGGATCTGAACGATCTGCGCGAGATGTTCATTCTTACAGGCGCATCTGGAGTTAAGAAATGAGTCTCGCCGAAAAAAGTTTCGGAAAACTTCTGTTTCTGGCAATGGGAGCTTGGCTTTTTCGTGCGATCGGCCCCGAGCTCTATGGGATCTCGGCTTTAAACACCAGCTTGCTGGCGGCGGTGGTGATTCAGGCTGGGTTGCTTCTCTCTCCTGCACGCCTGGTGTTGTGGACCTTGCTGGTGGGAGGGATCTGGGATGGGCTGACTTTTTCCGCCCTTGGGCATCACTCGCTGGTCATTGGATTAACGGCCCTTCTGGTCCGCAGCCAGAGAGGATGGTGGCTGGGGGCTTCCGCCGGTGAACAGGCGGCGGGGTCGGTTCTGGCTGCAGTAAGCTTCTTTGGCCTGGACCGCTTTTTTCATCTGCTGGAAACCCGGAGTTGGGACTGGCCGTTTGTCTTGAGCGTGAATCTGGTGATGGCCGGCATGGTGAACGGGTTGGTCTCTGTGGTCATGGGGTGGTGGTTGGAGTGGAAAGCGAGTCCCGTCCCTCGGCGCGGACCCAAGAGGAGTTGGTGATGTTGCTGGCCCGCCCTTTAGCGAACATTCCACGGCGCATGCATGTGGCGATGGCGGTGGTGGCCTTGGCTGCCTGTGTTCTGCTGCAACGGCTTTTTGTCGTCCAGGTCGTGGAGGGCGAAAAACATGCGCAAACCCTGATTAATCAGACGACCATTCCCATTCTTCTCCCTCCCCCGCGGGGTCTGATTCTCGACCGCAATGGCATGCCGTTGGCGGAAAACCGAGCCCGTTATGATGTGGATTTGTATGTCCGGGAGCTTACGGGAAATTACGCCCGGGCCCACCGGGGGCGCTTGCCCATGACATCGGTGGAAGTTGGCGTCGGCGAAAAGCGACGCCGGGTCAAGCAGGTGGATATCGACAAGATCGTGCAGGAGACGGCCCTCGAGCCTCTGCGGAACCTTGGGATCCAGATGAACTACGACGTGGACGAATTGCGTCGGCACGCACAGCAAAGACCCAACACTCCCTTCCAGTTGGCCACGCAAATTGACTTTGCGACCCTTTCCAGAATCGCGGAGAGGGACCCGCGTCTTCCGGGCGTGCAGGAGACCGCCCGACCGGTGCGCTGGTATCCTTATGGGGCGCTAGCCTCCCACGTTATGGGTTTCGTGGGGGCGCCGGAGGAACAAACCTTGGAGACGTTCCAACCAGAGGTCATCGGAAAGGACGGGGTGGAAAAAAGCTTTGAAAAAGATCTCGAGGGAAAACCAGGGGGCAAAATCCTCAAGAAAAACAATCTGGGATTTATTCTCGAGGAGCAGGGATACCAAGCACCTTTACCGGGTCAGAACATTTACCTCACCTTGGACGCACGGGTGCAGACCATTGTGGATGGAGTGATGCGAAGGGTGGGACGCGGGGCCTGTGTGGTGATGGATCCGAATACCGGGGACATCCTGGCGATGGCTTCCGTTCCCAATTTCGATCCCAACAGTTTTGTGCCCGGGGGCACGGGACAGTCGGCTGACTGGAAACGACTTCTCACGGACGAAACCAAGCCCATGCTCAACCGGGCCTTGGGCGCCTATGCTCCGGGTTCGACTTTCAAAACGGTCACGGCCCTATCCGCCTTGGAAAACCCGGCGGCCAAATTCACCCCAGAGACGGTCATTCACAGTCCGGGCTCCATCGAACTAGCCGGCCGGACCTGGCACGATTGGAATCCGGACGGGCAGGGGGACATTACCCTGAAGAGAGGCTTGGCCATGTCCTGTAACACTTTTTTCTATCAGTTGGGTGTAAGAACCGGAATCGACTCCATCACCCAAATGGGCGATCGAGTTGGATTTGGACAGAGGCTGCTCAATGACCCCGAGGGCAAACCGGTCTTGGCGGGGGAAGATTCCGGAACCCTTCCGGGAAGGCAGTGGATGGAGGATCGCATGGCATTGCGTAAAAAAGCTTATAAGGAAAAAATTGAGGCTTGGGTGGCGGGAGGAAAAAAAGGGGAACGTCCACCTCCCCCTGCAGTTGAGAAGTGGAGCGATGGACATACCGCCAACACTTCGATCGGGCAGGGTTTCGTTCGGGTGACCCCCTTGCAGATGGCGGTGATGCTGTCGGCGGTGGCAAACGGAGGTACGGTGTATCAGCCCCGGTTGGTGCAGGGAGTTGGCTTGTCAACCGAAACGGGCACCCAGGTGACGAGGGAATATCCAGCAGCGGTCAAGCGGGGGGATTTGGGGGTTCGGCCGGCCAACCTGGACGCGGTCCGGGCCGGCTTGCGGGCGGTGGTGATGGAAGGAACGGGAAAAAACGCGGCGGTCAAGGATGTGGAGGTGGCGGGAAAAACCGGATCGGCCCAGTTCACCACCCGGATCGGTGGCAGCGTGGTCAAAGACACGCGAACCTGGTTCACGGGATTTGCCCCGCTGAAGGATCCGAAATACGTCGTGATTGTGATTGTGGAAGGCGGAGTTTCGGGGGGCGCCACCTGCGCCCCGTTGGCCTCCGAGATTCTGGCCAAGCTCTTTGAGATGGAAAAAGGCACTGCCCCCCAGTTGGTGTATCAGGCCCCGGTGATCGGCCATTTCCACGGAGTTACAGCATCGGATGGGAGTTATCAGCCTCCGGGAACGGATAGTGACAACGATGGGGATGTGTTTGGCGGCATTTTTCGCTGGTTTGACGAGGGAATGGGAACCGGTGGGGCCGGTCGCGGTCTGAGGAGACATTGATGGCCAAGAACCGAAAATGGCGTGGGCTGCATTGGCCCTCTTTTTTTCTCATGGTGGGTCTTTGCACTGTGGGAATCATGGTCATTTACAGCGCCACGCATACGAGCGAGGCCGCCGATCTAAAAAATGCAGCCGTTCAGCAGGGGGCCTGGGTCGGGCTGGGGTTGGTCTGTTTCTTTGCCCTAACTTTTTTGGACTACCACCGGTGGGTGGCCCAGGGGTGGTTTTGGTTCGGGGGCGGACTCTGTCTTTTGCTTCTGGTGCTGGTCTTCGGGCGTGAAGTCAACGGGGCCAAAAGCTGGATTCGTCTTGGGCCGGTCGGGTTTCAGCCGGCGGAAGTCATGAAGCTGGCATTTCTGGCGGGGGCCTCGGCCCTCTTAGTGGCGCTGCGGGAAAAGGCGGAAAAGTTCAGCACCGTGTTGGCCCTGGGCGGATTTGCCCTGATTCCGGTGCTTCTGATTCTTAAGCAACCGGATCTCGGTTCCGCGGCTGTTTTCATGCCGATGTGCTTTGGCCTCCTCCTAGCGGGGGGAACCCGTCTCCGTTACCTGCTGGTGCCTGCCGGGCTGGGGCTGGTCTGTGTGTTGGCAATCTATGTGTACGTGGGATACCTCGGGAAGGAGCTTCCTTTTCTCAAAACCTATCAGAATAACCGAATCCGGACCTTTTTTGATCCCAACTTGGATCCCCTAGGGGCTGGATGGACCATTCGTCAGTCCATTATCGCGATTGGCTCGGGGGGGTTTAGCGGAAAGGGGTATTTGCGGGGGGACCAAAATCTCTACGGGTTCCTTCCAAAAAACATTGCTTACAACGATTTTATTTTTTCCGTTCTCGGGGAGGAGCTGGGTTTTCTCGGGGGGGCAGCACTGATTTTGGCCGAAGCCGGCTTGCTGCTTTCGATCGCTTGGATCGGATCCCGGGCCTCTGATTTGGAGGGGCGGCTCTTGGCGGGCGGGGTCTTGGGCATGCTGTTCACTCATGATCACCGGCATTCCCCTGCCTTTCGTGAGTTACGGAGGGACCTTTCTGGCCGTTTGCATGGCCGCGATGGGTTTGATGCAAAGCGTCTGGATGCAAAGAAGGCTGGGCTGAAGTCCGGCCTCGACCCAAAACCAAGGAGTAGAACATCATGATTGTGGAAACCATTAAACGAATATTCGGAGTAAAAACCAAAGAGGAGCGTCGAAGTCTTCTCATTTCCGTCGAGCCGCTGGAGAAGCGGGTTGCCCTGCTGGAAGGTGGGGTGGTGGAGGAGTTCTCCATCGAACGCGAGGGAGACCGCAGCATTTCAGGCAACATCTACAAAGCCCGGGTGCATAACATTGAGCCCTCGCTCAAGGCCCTCTTTGTGGATATTGGGTTGGAAAAGAACGCCTTTCTTCATTTCTGGGATGCGGTTCCGGCCGCCATGGATGAGCAAATTGAAGCGGTGGAGCGGCGGGGGAGCCGGGGGCGCAAACCCCGGATTACCAGCAACGATATCCCCCGGCTTTACCCTCCGGGCGCCGAGGTGATCGTTCAGGTCAATAAGGGGCCGATTGGCACTAAGGGAGCCCGGGTGACGACCAACATCAGCATGCCGGGACGGTATCTGGTATTGATGCCTTTCGGTGAGATGAGCGGGGTTTCGCGAAAGATTGAAAACCCGGAAGAACGGGCCCGTTTGCGGAAAATTCTGCAGGAACTTGACGTCCCTGAGGGAATGGGAGTCATTCTTCGGACCAACGGAGAAGGAATGCAGGCCCGGTATTTCGTGCGGGATCTTGCGCTTCTGCTGGAACAATGGAGAAAGGTGGAGGAGGGGCTCAAAACCAAGAATGCACCGGCCGTTCTTCTGGAGGAACCCGATCTGGTGGAACGATCCGTGCGCGACTTCCTGACGGAGGAGGTGGACGAAGTGATGGTCGACAACGAGGATGCTGAGAAGCGGGTGAGGGAAATGGTCGGATTAATTTCCAAGCGTTCCCTCAAA
>RGYX01000050.1 GCA_010031845.1 Verrucomicrobiota bacterium | reverse complement strand
CGACGCCAGATGAGGGGCCCCGGCGGCATGGGACATCTGGATGATGCGGTAGCGCAACTCCCGGGCCGTGGCCGCCAAATCCGTGCTCATGCCGGTCGGACCATCACGTGAATCGGCTCGCCGGAGCGCATCCAGCGGATGCCCTGATTGATCTCCGCCAACGTGCACCGGTGGGTGACCCATTCTTTTGTGGAAATTTTCCGGTCGGCAAGAATCCGCAAATACTTGGAAATTTCCCGGTGGGGCTGGCTGGACCCCCCCTCCGATCCGGTCAGCACCCTTCCCAGATGAAGCGGCAAGGTGTTGATCGAAAGCTTTCGGTCGTGGCGCATCACCCCGATTCCAATACATCGTCCCTTCGGCCCGCAGAGCTCGTAGGCTTGTTCAAGGACGGCCGGTTGTCCGGTCCCATCCATCACCACATCCGCCGGATGACCGAGAAAAGCCCGGACTTTTTCCGCCCACGCGGGATCCTTGGCCGAAAAGGTTTCCGTGGCTCCCATTTTCTTTGCCAGCGCGAGCTTGTTGTCGTGTAGATCCACGGCAACGACCGGATGGGCGCCGGCCAAAACGGCTCCCAGCACCACCCCCGACCCAATTCCACCACAACCGATGATGACCACACTCTCGCCGATTTTCACCCGGGCTTCATGATGGATCACCCCGAACCCCGTGGTCAGGGTGTCCGCCATCAGGGCCCCCAGCTCGGGATCGGTATCCCGAGGAATCGGGGTCAGTCGATTCCCGGAAATCACGGCGATCTCCTGAAACGTGGTGATCGGCCCGGCATTGCAGTCTGCTCCCTTCCAGCGATACCGGGTTCCCCCTGCGTCCACTCCCTCGCCGGGTCGCCAATGCGCCACGGCCCGGTCCCCTGTCTTCAAATGTTTGATGCCCGGTCCCAATTCCAAGATCTCCACCGTGGCCTCATGCCCGATGAGGTGGGGCAAATAACGGTCAGGGCCTTTCACCGCATCTATCTCCCCGATCTGCGACCCGCAAATCCGGGTGGTTAGAATTCGGACAAGCGCCTGGCCGTAACCCAGTCCGGGGATTTCCACCTCATCGACGATGAGGTCGGCCCCGGTCTGATGGAGGATCGCGGCGCGGGTCTTCACAATT
The DNA here is from genome assembly GCA_010031845.1 of Verrucomicrobiota bacterium. Lineage (GTDB taxonomy): Bacteria > Verrucomicrobiota > Verrucomicrobiia > Methylacidiphilales > Verrucolacustridaceae > Verrucolacustris. Next base: position 5,507 of record RGYX01000050.1, on the reverse strand, counting down.
TCCCAGCGGTGGCGAGACCCTTCATCGTTCGAATGTTGTACCAGTTTTCCTGATCCTTGAGTTTCCCGGCCTGAAACGCCTCGATCACTTCCCGAATGCCGTCCTGCACCCCGAACTTCGGGCTGAAGCCGGTGGCGAGAAGTTTTTTCGAGGAAAGCCGGTAGGATCGGGGGTCATTCGACTCGGACACGATGATTTCCGCCGGAATCTTGGATTGGGCCATTTGGGCGATTTCCAGAATGGAAATGTTTTCAAATCCCGCATTGAAAATTCCGGTCAACTCGGGCTTGGCGAGAAAATGCTCGTAGACCCGGATCATGTCCTGAAGATGGATGTTCGGGCGGGTCTGGTTCCCACCAAACACCGTGATCTTGCCCTTGGTCAGAGCCTGCATCGTCAGCATGTTCACGGACAAATCCAGTCGCATCCGGGGAGAATAGCCGCAAATGGTGGCCGGCCGGATAATGGTGGTGCGAATTTTATCCGCATAGCTCAATAAGACTCTCTCGCTGACCATTTTCGTCTTGTTGTAATCCGAAATGGGGACGAGGGACAGTTCCTCGGTCACTTCCGGCTCCTCTTTCACTCCGTACACGCTTCCGGAGCTCGCATACACAAACTGCTTCACTCGATGAAGGATGGCCTTTTCCACCAAAAACATGGTGGCCAGGGTGTTGACCTCCCAGTTGAGCTTGGAATTCAGATCCGCGCAGGGATCGTTCGCCACATTGGCGAGGTGCAAAACCGTATCGATCCCGTCGAAGGGAATGCGGTCGACTTCCCGAATGTCGGCCTGGATGACCTTGAGGCCCTTGGCCGGCTTCAGGTAATTCCCGAACCACTGCACATCCACCACGGTCAGTTCATGGCCCAGCTCGAGGAGTCTTTGCGCCAGCGGGGTCCCCACGTAGCCGCAGCCACCCGTTAAGAGAATTTTCATTTTTGGTTTTTTTCCTTTCAGTAAGAGAGCATTCCGATTCCGCTTTTCAACAAGGTGGCTTTTCGGACGGGCTCGGCATTGCCAGGCACCCGCACGGCCTGAGCCCCCGCCAACTGACCGAGAAATGTCGCCTCCTCAATGGGCAGACCTTGGGCCGCCGCCAGAGTCGCGACGGCACAGAAAGCGTCCCCGGCCCCCACCGTATCCACAATGTTCCTTTCGAACGGTTCGCAGTGGCAAGCCGAGCGCGGCGTCAGTCCGATCGTCTCCCGCCCGCCGCGAGTCAGCCAGGCATAGCGGCTTCGCAGCTGCTTCCGGAGGTTTCCGAGTTCTTTTTCAAAATCAAAGCGCCGCCGTCCCACGGCCAGAGTGATTTCCGCCTGGTCCAGAGAAAAGGAATCGGCCCGACGGTAGCGCCGGTTGATGATGTTGAAGCCGTAGTTGTTGCTGTTGGTTTGGCAGTTCACCGCCAAAAATTTCGCCTGCTTTTCAACCAGCCTCCGCACGGGATCCGTCATCAGCCCGTGGCCGAAATCCATCACGAGCACGATGTCAGCCCAACGGACCAGCTTGCGGAGTCGGGCGAGAAATCTTTTTTCCGTTTTAGTGTCCAGCGGCTCATTGCGAATAAAATTGAGCGAGAAGAGCTTCGAAAGCTCCTTTCCTTCGGCCTTGGGCTCAACAAACCGCTGCTTCACGATGGTCACGCCCCCTTTTTGCCGGATATGGCCGCTCAGGACCTTTCGATAAGGCCGGAGTAGTTTTCCCAGCCAAGGTTCTTCTCCCGTCACGGTCGCCAAACGCACCTGCGGAGTGAATTCCCGGAGATGCCGCACCACGGCCAGCGCCCCTCCCCCGTGCGTCTCTTCCGCCAAATGACGGGCGGAAAGAATCCGGTTTTTGGAAGTCAGCCCCTGAACGTCCACCGTGGAATAGCGATCAAAAATCACTTCGCCGATGACCAGCACTTTTTTGCGGGCAAACGCATCCACGCAAGCCCGAAAGGTCCCGGCGTCGAACCGCCCGGCCAGGTGTCGACAGAAGTCCTTCACTTTCGGCTCCTGAGTTTCAAAATGGTTGTTCAGCAGCCGGGTGGAACTGAAGACCACCGATCCGACGTAGCGGACGCGACCTCCCAGCCTTTCCACGGTGGCCACATCCTGCCGGATGTTTCCGGTGACATCATTTGCCGCATCCTGATACTCCAGCCCTTTGCAATAGATGTGGGGCCGAACGAGTTCGATGGCCTCCACTGCAGCGGGATGGGGAACCACCACGACATAATCGACGGCCTCCAGCGCTGCCAAAGCCTTGGCCCGAAGGGCATCATTGAAAAATGGGCGTCCGGGACCTTTGTTGACGTGGGCGGCAGCGGTCAGGGTGACCACCAAAACATCCCCCAGTTTTTTCGCCTCCTCGAAATGAATCACGTGCCCGGGATGCACCAGATCAAACGTCCCGTGACATTGCACGATGGTTTTTCCTTTTTTGCGAAGGTCGGAAAAAACCGCGGAGGCCTTTGGGTAACTGAGGATTTTCTGGCTCATGGTTTATGGATGTAATGGTCGGGCAGCGTGCGAAGCGTGGCCAGATTCTGGTCGATCCACCGAATGACTGAATCCACCCCTGCCTCCAAATCGACGGCGGGAGCCCATTTCAGCTCCTGCTTGGCGCGGGTGGAGTCGAGCAGATACGCCGCATCTTTCCCTGGGCGGTCCTCGGTCACCTCCGCCAGCTTTTCAAACGACGATCCGGTTTTCTGGGCAATCATCGCCACCAAATCCCGGATGGCGATGAAGCGATCCGTGGAAAGATGATACACCTGCCCGGATTGCCCCCGATCCAAAATGGCCAAACTGGCAACCGCCACGTCCTTCCCGTGGATAAACGCCCGGGTGGAATGCCCGCCCCCGTGGAGAGGAAGCTTCTTTTGGAGACGGGAAAAAAGCGCCGCCCTGGGAACAATGCGATAGAGTTGCTGCCCCGGACCGTAGACGTTCGCCGCCCGGGTAAAGACCACGGGAAAGTTGTAGCGTTTGAAAAAAGTCATCAAATGCAGGTCGCACGCCGCCCGGGATGCCGCATAGGGCGTGCTGGGGTTGAACGGCGCATCTTCCCTCACCACGCCGGAACAGCTCCCATAAACTTCCGGGGTGGTCACATGGAGATATTTTTTCAGCCCATCCCACTTCCGGAGTTCCTCATGAAGCCGGACATTCGCCACCACGTTGGTTTGATACCAATGCACGGGAGTCAGCCAGCTTTCCGCCACCATGCTCTGGGCGGCAAAGTTCGCGACCCAAGTCAGATTTTGTTCCCGGGCCAGGCGGCCGATCGCCTCCGCTTTTTCGTTCAGATCCATGCGCAAAAAAGAAAACTTTTTGAGCCGCTCGGGGGGCCCCCAGCGGTAGGGTAGGAAAACAGGGTTTAGCTCATCCGAGCGGCTTACCCCGACGACTTCATGCCCTTCGGAAAGGGCATGATCAATGAATGCCGCCCCGGTATAGGAGTTGCTCCCGATGACCAAAATCTTTGGACGAATCATCGGAGGTGTTTGAAGAGAAGATGTCCCGCCATCATGTGCAAATCTTCTACAACCTGCATGTCATGAATGGGGAAATGAAGAGGCAGATCCGCCAAGGCTTTCGCCCCGCCTCCATCGAACCCCAGAAGAGCCACCGAGATGACCCCGATTTTTCTAGCCGACTTCAACGCGTTGAGAATATTAGGAGAATTGCCGCTGCCCGAGAAAACCAGCAAAAGATCCCCGGAGTCGGCCAATGATTCAAGTTGATGGGAAAAAACGTTCTCAAAGCCGATATCGTTGCCCAGACAGGTCAAAACCGATGGATTGGACGCAAGGGAGTGCACTCGGAAGGCCCCACGGCCTTGTTGATTGACCCCGTAAATAAGATCCGCGGCCAGATGATTGGCATTGGCCGCACTTCCTCCGTTCCCGGCCAAAAAAAGGCTTCTTTTTTGCTTCCTTAAATTTTCAAACTGCTCACAGGCCTTGGGCCAAGCAGGATCCTTCGCCAGAACCTGAAAGCCCTGAAGAAGCAGTTCTTGGTATTTTTGCAGCATGGTTACAGGGTTCAAACGTCTCGCCTTGAGGGAGTTACTATGGCTAAGATGAACCTTCTTTGAAAGAACTTAAAAAGATATGGGCCTTTGGAATCCCCTACCTCAAGCCCTATCGCTTCCGCTTTTTCCTGGGGATCTTTTTGAGTATTTTTTTCGGTCTTTCGAACGGCCTCTTTGTGGTTTCGATCAACACCCTGTTCAACCGGTTGACCCCAGTCTCTGCCCCCATCGCTCTCACAGCACAAGCCACCCCCCCCGCCACCGATCCAAATTCCTTGGATAAAAAGTTAAAAAACCTTTGGAAGGAAAAGGTATCTGGAATAAAAAAAGGTCTCCAAGGAATTTCCGATGATTGGCTACCTCGCATGGGGCAACAAGTTACCTGGCGGCAAATGCTGGGAGGTTTTTCCCTCCTTCCCTTGGTCATGGGCCTCCGCGCCATGGCTAGCTACCTCAGCACGTACTGCCTGACTTGGGTCAGCGCGCGGGTGATCCGCGACATGCAGGTCGCCGCCCTGCGCAAGGCCCAGGATCTATCCCTGGCCTTTTTCCAAAAAATGCCGGTGGCGGACATCTATAGCCGCATCACCACCGATACCCGGGTGATTTACGATTCAATGACCAATGGCTTCATCGATACCATCCGGGAACCGTTTGCCGTTGTCAGCATCCTGATCAGCATGCTGGTCATCGATTGGAAGCTCACCCTGATTTCTGTCTGCATGCTGCCGCTCGTTTTGGTCCCGGTCATCTCCAGCGGTCGGCGACTGAAAATGCTGACCCAGAGGTTCACCGGCTTGTCCGTGACCCAGAGCGGTGGACTGCTTGAGGCACTGGCCGCCGTGCGCATCGTCAAGGCCTATGGCATGGAAGCCTTGCAACTGAAATCGTTTCGCGAGCAAGCGAACATAGGGGTGGAGATGAGCGTCAAAACGGCCCAAACCCGCAACCTGCTCAACCCTCTCATTGAAATTCTCGCCATGCTCGGCGTTGGATTTTTGCTGGTTTTTGTATTCTCCACCAATGCCAAGCCGGGAAATCTGGTGGCCTTTCTTAGCGCCCTGCTTCTTGCCCCCCTTTCCATCAAGCGGATCGCCAATCTGCATCTGACCCTTCAGGCCAGCAGCGTAAGCGTGCAAAGGCTCGGGGATTTGTTTGCAGAAAAACCGACCGTCTTGGAACCGGCCTCTCCCCGGCCCCTGTCGGGCTTTCAACGCTCCGTTCGGCTGGAAAATGTAACCTTCTCGTATGGCCATACCGATGTCCTGCATGACATCACCCTGGAAATTCCCAAAGGGAAAAAAATCGGCCTCGCCGGAGAAAGCGGTTCCGGAAAAAGCACGCTGATTAATCTCCTGATGCGTTTTTATGATCCGACCCGAGGGCGCATTCTTTTTGATGGTCACGACCTCAAGGATTACGCCACCAAGGACCTGCTCGCCCAGATGGCCCTTGTGAGTCAGGACGTGGTTCTCTTCAACCT
>RGYX01000049.1 GCA_010031845.1 Verrucomicrobiota bacterium | reverse complement strand
CATGTCCTCCCCGGACGAAGCCAATGCAGCCGTCTCCGGCATGCACGGCAAGGATTTCGGTGGCCGCAGTCTCACCGTCAACATCGCCCGCCCGCGTGAAGAACGTGGGGGTGGCGGCGGTGGAGGTGGATACGGCGGGGGTGGAGGCGGAGGCCGCGGCTACGGAGGTGGCGGCGGCGGATATGGCGGCGGTGGTGGCGGCTATGGCGGTGGTGGAGGTCGCGGTCCCCGCGGTCCCCGTCGCGATGGCGGCGGCTATCGTGGCTAAACTACAAATTTTGTAGTTCCCCGTTCTACGGGGATGCAAAGAGGGCGGGGTTTCATCCCCGCCCTCTTTTTTTGTACTGGAACCCCGGTGCCTGCTTGCGATCGGCCCGCCGGGACGTCGGGCCCTACCTATTGGCAATCTTCATCGTGAAATGAAACTTCATCTTCATTCTCAGATTGGCAATACCATCTGCGTGTCTCCCGTCAGCGCCCACGCCTCGATCCCTTTCTCCTGCAAATCCATGGCGAACTCCCGGGCAAAACCATGCAACGTCCTCACCTGTCTGGGCTGAACCAGTCTCACCATCTCCCACAGCTCGTCGTAATCGGCATGATCCGAAAGCGGAAACTTCCAACGCCCACCCGCTGAGCATGGCCGTCTTCTTGTCCCCCAGTTTCTGCAACCCCTTTGCCCGAATCACCTGAGGCGGACACAAAACCACATGTCCCTCTGCCCGTTTTCCCGTGGTGGCATTAAGTGTTTGCCCCTCGGGCAGTGCCACTCCCATTTTCCGGTAAATTCCCGCCATCGTCTGGATCGATGGATGCAATAACAGCGGCCATTTCTCTCTTGCCAGAATGCTCATGATTTCCTGACTCTTGCCTAGGGCATACCCAAGCAACACCGGCACCCTTCTTTGGGCCAGGTTCTCACGGCAAAACTCCAAAATCTCCCCGATGACCTTTTCCGCCGAAGGCAAGCGGTACTTGGGCAGCCCAAACGTCGTCTCCATCACCAAAACATCCGCCCGCACCGGTTGACACCTCTCGGCGGAAAGCCCGCTCCGCAACTTAAAGTCCCCCGTATAGAGAAGGCGGCTCTTTTTCCTGGCCCCACCCACGTTTCTCTCCACCAAGGCCATCGACGATCCCAGAATATGCCCCGCGGGTTGCAAGGTCAGGCGTGCCCCACCCCCCAAAGATAGGGGTTTCCCAAATTCGAGTTTCCGGATCCGGGTCCCCTTGGGCACCCGCACCTTGAGCAATTCGGCCGTGCCGGGACTGGCCAAGATCTCCCCATGGGCCGCCAAATGGTCGTAGTGGGCGTGCGTCACCAAGGCCCGCTCCTGGGGTTTTTTGGGATCCATCCAAAAATCCACCTGCGGGAGGTAGACCCCTCCATCTTTGGCCTCCACCTGCCAATCTCCCTTACCCCCTCTTTTTATCGTCATCCTGATCCTCAAGTTACACCTTTTTTCTGTGAAGAACTCCAAGAAAAGGATTTTCAAGGGAATCACAGCCTCCAGTGTCGTTGAAAGCACCCCCTAGGGGCCAAACCAAGGAGATACACCAAATGCCATTTAGCACAGCAAGCAAGAAGAACGGAAAAACTTACATCCTCCACAGCCGCCAGCAGACCTTGCGGGGTGGCCAAACCGTCACCCTCTACTATTTCGCTTCCGAAGCCGGCGCCGGAGCCATGGAAGCCCTTCCGGAGGGATATCAGGTGACCGAAAACGAACGCACCGGTCTCCCTCTCCTTAAAAAAGCCAAATAAGCCGTCCGTAACGGCCGCCCCCTGCTTCTCGTTGAGGAAGCGTTGGCGACGTAGCTTGTTGGTCTTTTAGTCGCTAGCCATGAAGGGAATTCATTGGCTGACACTCTCCTTCATGCCTAAAGACTAATCTGCTAACCCCCTGCGAAGCTGCGATACCATTCCACAAAACGCTTCATTCCCTCCTCAATCGAGGTTTGGGGACGGAAGCCCACCGCTTTCTCGAGGTCATCCACATTGGCGGCCGTGGCCACCACATCACCCGGTGGTATCGGTTTTCGGACAATTTTCGCCTTCTTTCCCGTAGCCGCCTCGATCGCCGCCACAAAACGCCCTAGCTCCACCGCTTGATTGTTCCCGATGTTGTAAATCCGGTACGGCGCCGGACTGGTCGCGGGATCCGGCATCTTTCCACTCCAATTCGGATTCGGTTGCGCCGGATGGCGGGTCAGCCGAACCACCCCCTCCACAATGTCGTCCACATAGGTGAAATCCCTCTGCGTCTTGCCGTCCCCGTATAACTCGATCTCTTTCCCTTCGAGAAGGTTCCGGGTGAATTTATAGTAAGCCATATCCGGCCGGCCCCAGGGACCGTACACGGTAAAGAAACGCAGCCCGGTACATGGAATTCCATAAAGATGGGCGTAGCAGTGGGCCATCAGCTCATTGGACTTTTTCGTCGCCGCGTATAGCGAAACGGGATGATCCACATTATCCCTCTCGGAAAAAGGCATCGACTGGTTCAGCCCGTAAACGGAACTCGAACTGGCAAAAATCAGGTGGCCTGTCTTCTCCGCCCGACAGGCTTCCAGCACGTCCAGCATTCCTTCGAGGTTGCTTTTCGCATAGGCATGCGGATGCGTCAGGCTGTACCGCACCCCCGCTTGGGCGGCCAGGTGAACCACCACCTCGGGCCGAATCTCTTTCCAGATTTTTTCCACTCCCGTTCGGTCTCCCAGATCCGCCCGCAGAAAACGGAAACCCTTATGCTGTTTGAGCCTATCCAAGCGGGCCTCTTTCAGTTTGGGATCATAATAATCGTTTAAATTGTCCAACCCGACGACCTCATCCCCTGCACGCAGCAGGCGTTCGGACAGGTGGTAGCCGATAAATCCGGCCGCTCCCGTGACCAGCACCTGCCGGCTCATGCTTTCTCCATGCGGGACCACTCCATCCGATCCCCATCAAACTCGAACCAACCCCGAAAACGCTCCCCCGCCAGCATCCTCGGCATCCAATGCTCGTCGTCAGCCCACATCCGTTTGTAGGGAATGGTCCGGATTTCCTGCCAGAATGGTTTCGCCTCATCCGTCTCGCATAAATCACCCTCCCACGATTCGGCCCGATACACCGAACAGTGCAGGGAATATCCGTCGCGGAATTGAAAGTGCAGCTCCCCCGCCCACTCGATCGGATGGGGCGTGATGCCAATCTCCTCCTGCGTCTCCCGCACCGCCGCCTGCTCCGCCGTTTCGCCCGGCTCGATCCGTCCTCCCGGGCCGTTGACCTTGCCCGCTCCCAACCCCCTCTTTTTTTCGATTAGCAGGATTTTCCCGTCCCGGATAACAAAGCAGAGGGTTCCCCTCTCGCGTGGAATCCACCGGTTCCAATCAACCTTGCCGGACCCGGCTTCGCTGGGATGGACCCACATTTCCTTCGGACTAGCGCAGGGAACCGTTCTGCCGATCTTTTTGCAAAAGCTTGGCCCGGGCATCCTCCAATAACTTCTTCTCTCCGGGCGTCAACGCCTCCATTCCTTCCTTGGAAATTTTCTCCAAAATCGCATCCACTTTCTCGGCGGAGAAAAGGCCGGCCGGCTTTTTGGCCGTTCCCCCCTTGCCTTTGCCACCTTTTCTTTTTCCCTTGGGGAACGAAATCTTGGGCCAGGTCATACCCCCTTTCCGTATCCAACCCACCGCCAGGAAAGCGGAAGTCCACAGCTGTAACAGTCCCGGCCAATCCCTCCCCGCAAATCCCGTCAGGCTGTAAACCCCCAGTAAAACCCACCCCACCCATCTCGCCGGCATGCCGAAAAAGAACTGGGCCCCCGGATGCAGGGCGCAAAACGCCAAAAACACGGCAAAGCTTAGCGTGCTGGATCCCGCCAATCCGGCCGAACCCAGCCATGGCTGCAGGCCGGAAAGCAGCAAGGCTGGGGCCAGTGCCAAGACCCCGTAAAGGAAGGCGAAAGGCTTTCGGCCAATCGCCGATTCCACTTCCCGCCCAAACCAGAAAAACATCAGCATCTCCAGAGCAAACCAAACCCCCTCCGTCCGGATATCATGCACAAAGGGATAGGTCACCAGGGTCCAAACATGGCCCTCCCGGAGATCCGTGGCGTGAAAGGCCGCAGCCTCCACCCAGTGCCCCAAGCCCGATGCCGCCAGCACTGCTCCCAACGCCATCATCAGCGTATGAGCCCCCACCAGCATAACAGTCAGATCCACCCGGATACTCCCCACCGTGAAAATGGGGCCCTCAGCCCCTTCCCACCTCTGCCAAGAATTTCCCCATGCCATAAGGGGTTGATTATCCCGCCACCAGCCCCCAGGGGCAAGTCCCGCCCCTAAATTTGGTATTCCGAAGCCTTACCGCGGGCGGTTCTCCGGCTCTGCACTCTTTCGGCCAAATGGGCCAAGGTTTCGCCCGCCAAGACCTTTTGCGCTGCTTCCCGGGCCCCCTCCTGCAACTTGAGCCACTCTTCCCCCAGAATATCCCCACGCCGGTTTTCCGAACTTTCATCATTTCCCTCGATCCAGCCGATCACCTCACTCATCCGGATCTTGTCGGCAGGTCGCGCCAGCTCGTAGCCCCCGCCGGCGCCCCGCCGGCTTCTGACAAATCCTCCTTTTCGCAAAATTCGCAAAACCTGCTCCAGAAATTTGGCCGGCGCGCCGGAGGTCCGCGCCAATTCGGCGGCCTGTCTGACCTTCCCGTCCCGCCCCTCCATCGCCAAGGCTACCAGGCCCCGCACGGCGTACTCGGTGGTTCTGGGCGCACTCATCCCACCATCGTCCCGAGAGTTATTCCCCTCGTCAATCCGCCCCAGCGCGCCCGCCGTTGCCAAGGCCCCCGCCCAGACCTATTCTGAAGTTATGAAAGCGGAAAACGGACACTCCTCCGCCGCCACGGCCGGAGATCACGACTCTGGCATTGTCATCACCAGCCGGGTTCGTCTGGCCCGCAACGTGAAGGACTTCCCCTTCCCCGGATGGCTGAAAAAAGCTGATCGGTTGAAACTCCTCGAACAGATTCAACCGACCGTCTCTGATCTCTCCTCCATGCGTCCCGCCAAGGTCTCCGTCGCCATGGAAACCCTCTCCCCGCTGGAAAAACAGCTCCTCGTGGAGAAACACCTCATCAGCCGTGAGCATGCCGCCAAGAACGCCGGCAGTGGCCTCGTCCTCAACCCGGACGAAACCCTCTCCGTCATGATCAACGAGGAGGACCACCTCCGGCTTCAGGCCCTACGCCCCGGTTTCCACCTGCAGGAAGCCTGGGAGGCCGCCGACAAGCTCGATTCCGCCCTCGAGGATAAACTCGAGTTCTCCTTTTCCCCCTCCCTCGGTTATCTCACCGCCTGCCCCACCAACGTCGGCACCGGCATGCGTGCCTCCGCCATGTTGCACCTCCCGGGACTCGTCCTCGGCGAACAGATCAACCAGGTCATTAAATCGGTCAACCAGCTCGGCCTAGCCGTCCGGGGTCTTTACGGCGAGGGCACCGAAGCCCTCGGCAATCTCTTCCAAATTTCCAACCAGACCACCCTCGGCGAGTCGGAAAAACAGATCCTCGACCGTTTGGTCAAGGTCGTCCGCCAGCTCATCGAACTGGAAAACAACGCCCGCCAGAAACTCATTCAGGAAAAGGCCCGTATGCTGGCCGACCAAGTCGGCCGCTCCTACGGCATCGTCCTGCACTCCTACTCCATCTCCTCCAAGGAAGCCCTTAACCTCCTTAGCCTCCTCCGTCTTGCCGCGGACCTGGCCCTCCTCCCCGCCAGCCTGAAGACGAAACTCGATACCCTTCTGATTTCCACCCAACCCGCCCACCTCCAGCAGGCGTCCCAGAAGAAACTCGGAGCCGAGGAGCGCGACGCTTTCCGGGCAGATCTTCTGCGGGAGAAACTTAAGGGCGTGCCCGAACCCGCCATGCGTAAATTGCACCTCTGATCGCCTTGGTTTAAGCTACACCCGTGAATAATTTCACCCCACGCGCCCAGCAGGTATTGGCCCTCGCCCGCAAGGAGGCCGACCGCTTCAACCACAACTACGTGGGCACGGAGCACATCCTCCTCGGCCTCATCAAGCTCGGCCAAGGCGTCGCCGTCAATGTCCTGCAGAAAATGGGCCTCGATCTGGAAACTGTCCGGATGGAGGTTGAAAAACAGGTCGGCACCGGGCCCGACACCAAGGTCACCGGCAACATCCCCTACACCCCGCGGGTCAAAAAAGTCCTGGCCCTCGCCAGTAAGGAGGCCAAAGCCCTCCACCACTCTTATGTCGGCACGGAACACATCCTCCTCGGTCTCCTCCGGGAAGGCGACGGGGTGGCCGCCCGCGTCCTCAAATCCCTCGAAGTCGATATCGAACGCGCCCGCCAGGAAGTTCTGAAGGAGCTAGACCCCAATTTCGAGGAGGGCGGCGAACCCCAGGGCGGTATGGAAGAGGGTGGCGCCCCCGCCGGACCCGAATCATCCCCTGCCGGGGGAACTCCTGCTGGACGGAAAGACGTCAAGACCCCCGCGCTCAAGGCCTTTGGACGCGACCTCACGGAACTGGCTCGCAAAAGCGAACTCGACCCCGTCATCGGGCGAAAAAATGAAATTGAGCGGGTCGTGCAGATCCTTTGCCGAAGGACCAAGAACAACCCCGTCCTCATCGGGGAGGCCGGCGTGGGAAAAACCGCC
>RGYX01000048.1 GCA_010031845.1 Verrucomicrobiota bacterium | reverse complement strand
GGCGCGATGGGGTTGGACCGGGGGGCGAATGGTTCGCATAGCTGGGAACCGGTGGTTATTCTGAGTTCCACTTGGGAGACTCCCATCTGGAAAGCAAACCGAAGGGGAAATTTCATGCTGACTGACGAGCCGAAAGCACACCCATGGTTGTTTGAGGATGCTGGCATCCGGCTGGAAGAAGCGGCGGCCATGTCTTTCCGGGCGGTGGAGTTTTACGACAAGGCCTTGGCGGAAAAATCTCCCAAGGAGGCGGATATCCGGACACAGAGGGAAACGGTGTGGCAAACCGGGCGCTCCCTTCGGTCCAAGGGTTTGCATTTTCTCGAGACCTTGGCGGCGCAGGATGCAAGATTGGTGCAGGCCGACCCCAAGCAATTCGCCTTGGTGACGAAGCGCTTGGAGGGTTTGTTGAAAAAAGATTTGGAGAACCAGGGGGGTCGACCGGAGATGAAGCAAAAGTTGGCTGAATTTCAAAAAGACCCGGTTGCTTGGTTGAAGGTCAATCTTGCTCCGAGGGAATACGAAACCCGCACTACCATTGATTGGCAGCGTTGGATTCCCAGACAGGAATGACCGGGTTGACGCAATATGAGCACTTTCAGGATTTAAAATAACCATGGGTCCACTTCTTGGAGTCTTTTTGCATTGGATGGGAGGTCTGGCTTCCGCTTCCTTTTATGTGCCCTATCGCGGGGTGCGGAAATGGTCCTGGGAAACCTACTGGCTGGCCGGAGGTTTTTTTTCCTGGATTATCGCCCCTTGGGTTTTTGCCCTTCTCCTGACCAAGGATTTGCTGCCGGTGCTGGCACAGCAAAGTCTGGGCACCTTGGGTTGGACCTATTTCTTCGGGTTGCTGTGGGGTTTTGGGGGGCTGACTTTCGGTCTGACCATGCGGTATCTAGGGCTTTCCCTCGGGATGGGGGTGGCGCTGGGCTATTGTGCAGCCTTTGGCACCCTGATGCCGCCCCTGTGTAAGCAGTTCCTGCCTGAGATCCCCGTGGCGGAAACGTTATCCCAGATCGCCTCCACGTCCCCCGGACAGGTCACACTCTTGGGGGTTTTCCTGTGTCTTCTTGGGATCGCCGTGGCGGCCTATGCGGGTTTGACCAAGGAGCGGGAAATGCCGGCGGAGGAAAAAAAGAAGGCCATTGCCGAATTCAACTTCCGCAAGGGCATTTTGGTGGCGACTTTCTGTGGAATATTGAGTGCCTGTTTTAGCTTTGGTCTGACGGCCGCCGCCCCCATTGGGGTGGCCTCCGCGGCCTGCGGGACGGGTAGTTTCTGGACCGGATTACCGAAACTTGTGGTGGTTCTTCTGGGTGGATTCACCACCAACTTTGTCTGGTGTTTGCTCCTAAACCTGAGGAACCGGACAGGGTATCAGTACTTTGCCTCAGAGTGCCGGCCGGAGCATGCTCACGAAAGTGGGGCGGGGGGCAGTGAACATGGTGGGGGAACCGGCCAGAGAGGTGCGGCATCCAGCGATCTTCGGGTACCCATGCTGCGGAACTACCTCTTCTGCGCTTTGGCGGGGGTCACGTGGTATTTTCAGTTTTTCTTTTACACGATGGGGGAGAGTCGGATGGGTTCCTTTGGTTTCGCCAGTTGGACCCTGCATATGGCTTCCATCATCATTTTTAGCACGATGTGGGGGTGGACGTTCCATGAGTGGCGGGGAGCCAGCAAAAAAGCCCACCGGTTGATTGGGGCGGGGGTGGCTTTGTTGATCTTATCCACCGTGGTGATTGGAATCGGCACATGGATGAAAGGTGCCGGCACTCCTCACTAGATGACTTCATCCGGAAATAGGGGATGGGTTTATCGGACGCTGATCCGGACGCCCCGGGCTTTCACCTTGGTAGAGCTCTTGGTCGTAATCTCGATCATCGGGATCTTGGCTGGTTTATCCATTCCGGGCATCCAGAAGGCAACTGAGTTTGGTCGACGCGCCAACTGCACCTCCAACCTTAAGAATCTCTCCCAGGCGTTTCTGGCCTTCGCTAACCAGAACGACAGTTATTTACCAAGCATTTTGTATAACAATACTGTTTGGATTAGTTTCCTTAGTGAGGCTGGTCTTATCCAAGCCCCTACTGCCTATAGTGAAAATCGTGGAAAAACGATATTGTACTGTCCTAGTGCTTGTTCGGTTCGAAAGCCCGGTGCCGGCAACTGGAATACTTACTCGATGAATGATTACGCAGGTGAAAGGGATCCCTCGATCGGAAGTCAAAGCAACTTTGGGATGAAATTAAACCGAATTTCTTCTTTATCGAAGCTTGCTCTTGTCATGGATGGTTGTTGGGTGGGAGGTTATGGCTACACGGCAAACACTGATCCGTCACAGCAACCCCCAGCTGCCGCGCATCCCCCTACCAAAGCCGCCAACGACCCCTCGAGTGGCGTGAATGTGGCCTATGCCGATGGTCATGTGGAACTCGTCCGAAAATCAGATATCCCCATCAACGCGACGAACGTCTTTTGGTCTGGTCAAAACTGATCGGATACTCGTTGGGGAGGATATCCGGTCAATCCGGGTTGCCTGCCACTCTAAATTCAGGGTTCTTGATTTTTGAAACAATCCATTTGTTAAGGCAGAAGGTGCCCTGTGCATCAAAGGAGGATTGTCGCGAAAAGGGGTGAAGCTCTGAAGGGGTATAAACTCCGATACAAGACTGCGGGATTGAGGCTTGGGGCTAGGGGGTTATGTTAAGGCATGTCTGTGGAAGCACCTCCTGAAAAGCCTGCTGAACAGCCCGCGAAAATAGCCAGGTCGGGGGAGTACCTTTTTTTGGGTAAATACCGGAGTCTCTTTGCCATCTGCCTGATCGTAGCCGTTGCCGTTCATGTGTTGGGTCTCTTGGCTTTCGGAACCTACACCCTATTTAAGGGGGCGACTCCCCGGATGCCGTTTACCAGCCAAGGTGGGGTCCCGGCCGAGGAAGTGGGTATGGAGGCCCCCATGCCCGAAGAAACTCCGGAGATGAAGGAGGAGCCGGCCGTGGATTCGGCGTCTACGGACATGCCTGCGGAATCTTCCCTGGACCAGGATACCGCCCTAGCCACCGCCGGTCTTACCTCCTCATTGCCGATGGCTTCCGCGCCCCCCTCCTTAACCCCGCCCAACTCCAGTGCCTCCACCGGCGTAGAAAAAATGTTGGCCAAACCATCGGCGCGAGCGGGGGCCAAGGCCTCAACGGTCAACTTTTTCGGGGTCAAAGGGGAGGGAACAAACGTCTACTTTGTGGTCGATGTTTCGGACAGCATGGTGGAGCAGGACAAGGGCGGGATCGAGGGGTACAAGAATCTCAAGGATAAGCTGGGACAGATGATCCAGAGTCTGGCTCCCGAGACCAACTTCAACGTCGCCTTTTACGGGGATGCGGTGGATTTGTTTATGCCCAGTTCCGTTCCGGCCACCCCGGAAAACAAGCAGGCCGCCATGAAGTTTCTACCCCGGTACATGGCGAGCACGACCCAACGGGGAAACCTTTTGCGCAACTATCGTCCCACCATCGGGACACTTCCGGCCTTGGGCGGAACCAGTCGCATGGATCTGGGACTGGTGGCGGCGTTCGAGGGCAGGGCCGACACTATTTTTGTCCTGACGGACGGTAAGCCGGTCATCCAGAGGGCGATGAGCGAAAAAGAGCGGGAGGAGTACCGGAAAAAAGCGGCGGATTCTGAAATCTCTGCGGTGGACCGACAGAAATACGAGAAGGAGATTGAGGAATACCGGAAAAAGTTTCAGGACTACAATGAGGAGACAAAGAAATACCGAGAGAAGTATGCCGACAAAATCACAGAAAAGGCGCGGCGCGAGGCGGAAAACCGGGCCAAGGGGAAAGGCAAGGTCATCGAGGGACAGGGCTT
Organism: Verrucomicrobiota bacterium; assembly: GCA_010031845.1. Lineage (GTDB taxonomy): Bacteria > Verrucomicrobiota > Verrucomicrobiia > Methylacidiphilales > Verrucolacustridaceae > Verrucolacustris. Next base: position 2,809 of record RGYX01000048.1, on the reverse strand, counting down.
TGTGGTTGATCCCGTGAAAATTCCCGGCTTGCCCGATGCGCCCAAGGCTCCCACAGCGCCAACTCCTCCCCAGGCCAAAGCCCAGGGAAAGGCGGTGGCCCCACCCAGTCTGGGGAACTGGCGGGACGACGATATTCTGGAATTTCTTAAGGAGACGATCGCCGGGACCTACAAAAAGGACGGCTATGCATTTCTGGCCAAACCGGCCGAGGAAAAGTTTCTTCGATCCCTGGCCTCCCGCAACAACGGCAACTTCATGCGCATCTCAGCCCCGATCCGGGAATCGTCACCTGGTTCTTAATTTCGTACCGGGCAGTCTGTCGGTGTGGTATTGCGACCCTGGATGGATTGTTTGTTTTGCGAAGCCACGGAACCACATTGCATTTATCCAACCGCATTGGTAATTTTAAAATTCTGTAGCGCTTAATGCAAAGTACTGGCAAAAAGTGACTTACAGAAACGGGTCGTTAGCTCAATGGTAGAGCTGCTCCCTTTTAAGGAGTAGGTTGTAGGTTCGAGTTACGCTCCCGCCGGGGATCAACCTGCCGCCATTAAGGCTCTGGTGCGTCGTTTGCGGGAGGGGGAAAAGCATAACGTTCTTCTGGGGGTCACGGGTTCGGGCAAAACCTTCACCATAGCCAATGTGATCCAGCAGATGGGATTGCCCACCCTGGTGATGAGCCACAATAAAACGCTCGCGGCCCAACTCTACAGCGAGCTGAAGTCTTTTTTTCCCCATAACGCCGTGGAATATTTCGTCAGCTACTTCGACTATTACCAACCCGAGGCCTACATTCCGCGAACCGATACCTACATCGAAAAAGACTCCTCGATCAACGAGGAGATCGAACGTCTGAGATTGTCCGCGACCACCAGTCTACTGACCCGCAAGGATGTGATCGTGGTGGCCAGTGTCTCCTGTATTTACGGGTTGGGCTCCCCGGATGATTACGAGCGGATGATCCTCGCCCTGGAACCCGGAATGAACCTATCCCGGGATGAACTCCTGGCCCGGTTGGTGGAGATCCAGTATGAACGCAACGATATCGCGCCGGTGCGGGGCCAGTTTCGTGTTCGGGGAGATGCCATTGAGATCCTGCTGGCCCACGAGGATGCAGGGGTGCGGGTAGAGTTGTTGGGAAACCAGATTGACCGAATGACCCGGTATGAGCCGATGACCGGGGAGGAGTTGGGACGACCCGCACGGGAGATCCTGACACCTGCCCGGCACTATGTGACCCCGGGTGAAAAAATGAAGAAGGCGGTAGCCGCCATCCGCACAGAACTATCCGAACGAATCGCCCAGTTTGAGCTGACCGGGAAACTGCTGGAAGCCCAGCGCCTGAAGATGAGGACGGAGTATGACCTCGATCTGATGGAAGAAATGGGGACATGCAGCGGGATCGAAAACTACAGTCGTCATCTCACGGGGCGAAAACCCGGGGAGAAACCGAACACGGATGAGAGCCACGCCACCGTTCCTCAGGTGGGAGGGATGTATGCCGGGGATCGAAGCCGAAAGACCGTCTTGGTGGAACACGGGTTTCGGCTGCCCTCGGCTCTGGATAACCGGCCTTTGAAGTTTGAGGAGTTTGAACAGTCTCTCCAAAGGGTCATCTATGTCTCGGCCACGCCGGCTCCCTTTGAACTCCTCAAGGCCAAAGGTCAGGTGGTCGAGCAGGTGGTTCGACCCACCGGGCTTCTCGATCCCCCCGTGAAAGTTCTGCCCCTGAAAGGGCAAGTGGATGAAACCATCGCCCTTTGCCGGGAGCGGGTGGCCCGTCAGGAGCGGGTTTTGGTGACAACCCTGACGCGTCGAACGGCGGAAGACCTGGCCGAGTATCTCAAGGAAGCGGGTCTGAAGACGCGATATCTCCATGCCGAGGTGGATGCCATCGAGCGGGTGGAGATTCTGCGTGAGCTAAGATCGGGCGAAATCGACATCCTGGTCGGAATCAACCTGCTTCGGGAAGGTTTAGATCTCCCCGAGGTGTCCCTGGTTTGTATTTTGGATGCTGACAAGGAGGGGTATTTGCGATCCGAAACCTCCCTCATCCAGACGGCCGGGCGTGCCGCCCGCCACCTGAACGGAGAGGTGGTTCTTTTTGCCGACAAGATGACCAAGTCGATCCAAGCCCTGCTTCGGGAGACGGAAAGAAGAAGGGCCAAGCAGCAGGAATACAACCGCGAACATAATCTGGTTCCCCGGTCGGTGGTTCGTGGGATTCAGGAAAGCCTTCAGACCATTGTGAGGTCGGCCAGAGGGATCCATGACAAGGTGGCGGGGGGACAGACCACGGCGGATGCCCGCGAAGTATTGAATCAGTTGGAGGAGGAGATGTGGGAGGCAGCCGAAAAACTGGAGTATGAAAGAGCGGCGCTTTTACGGGACCAGATTGAGGAGTGGAAAAAGACGAACGGACTGGAGGTTGTCTCCGAACCCAAGGACAAAAAGCCGGTCAGCTACCGCAAGAAAGCCCCGTCCCGGAGGAAATGACAGTCAGCGAAGGGTGCAGACAGAGTAGGTCGGGATGGGAGCCAGATTCTTTGATCCGTTGGAGGCCGCGATTTCCAAAAGGGTGACAATTTCCACCAGCTCCCCCTTGCTTTGACGCAAAAGAGTCGCCCCGGAGGCAAGTTGGGATCCGCGGTCGAGGATATCCGCCACCATCAGAATCCGGCAACCGGACGGAACGGATTGCAGGTCCAGAACCGGACCCCGCCCGGAGGGTTGCAAAACCCCCAATCCGCAACCGGTGAAATAAGCGAGCGGAGAGGCGAGGGGGATGGCAGAGGAGTCATAGGCCAC
>RGYX01000047.1 GCA_010031845.1 Verrucomicrobiota bacterium | reverse complement strand
GGAACGATCTGATTCGGCAAGCCTCTTGGGTGATGGTTCCGACCATGGTGCTCGGGGAACTGCAGGCCGGTTTTCGTCTGGGGAGGGCTGGACTCGAAAATCAATCGAAACTTTCCCGTTTTCTCGGCGAGGAGGCGGTGAAGGTGGTGAGCCCCGGCGAATCTACCGCAGAGATTTACGGCGACTTCTTCGCCTATCTCCATCGACAAGGGACCCCGCTGCCGACGAATGATATTTGGATCGGGGCTTTATCCTATGAGCACAAGGCGATGCTGCTCACCCATGACCGTCACTTTGCGCGGTTGCCCCAAGTTCCGCTGGCGCCGCCGGGAAGTTAATTATTGGCTCAGTTGCACGATGGCCGAAAAGAGTTCCGGTGGGACCGGCATGACGGAAAGGCGGGATTGGCGGAGGAGCAGAAGTTCGGAGAATTTCTTGTCGGCTTTGAGTTGATCGAGCGTCACCGGATGGGGGAAAGCGCGCACCGCTCCCAGCATGACGGAAGTCCAATCCTCGCCTTTGGGTGAAGTGGGATCGGGGAAGGCTGTTTTCAGGACTTTGGCCAGTCCCACCACCGCCCGCTCATCGACGCTGTGATAATAAAGCACGGAATCGCCGAGATTCATCTGGCGGAGAAAGTTTCTGGCCTGATAGTTGCGAACTCCGTCCCAAACGACCTTCTTTTCCCTAAGAAAAAGGGAGAAGGGGTAGGTGGAGGGTTCCTGTTTGACGAGCCAATGATTCATGGAGGGGACATTGATAGGTCAGATGAAGAGGAAGATGAAGTTTAAGATGCGGGGTTGAGATGTGGGATGCGGGATATTGAATAAGGGATGAGGCTCGAAAGTGGGAATCGGGTAGGGTAAAATATCCCAATGCATCGTTTCCATAGAAAGGGGGGAAAGCTTTATGCGGAAGGGGTCAACCTCGACAGCTTGGCCGACCGCTTGGGCACCCCGCTATACGTTTATTCGGCGGGGACGATTCTTGATCATTACCGGCGCCTTCGCGGGGCGATGAGGGCGGTGGATCCGCTGATCTGTTACTCGGTCAAGGCGAACAGTAATCTGGCCGTTCTCTCCCTCTTGGCGCGCGCGGGAAGTGGGTTCGATGTGGTTAGCGGAGGCGAACTGGAACGGGTGCGAAAGGCGGGAGGCAAGATAGCGAAGTGCGTCTTTGCCGGGGTGGGTAAGACGGATGAGGAGATCGAGGCGGGATTGCGGTATGGAGTGAAAGCTTTCCACGTCGAGAGCGAGGAGGAGTTGGAGCGGATCGCTCTGGTCGCGGGGAGAAAAAAAGGGCGTCGGGCTCCCGTCTCTTTGCGGGTAAATCCCGACGTGGAAGCCGGCGGTCATGCCAAGATCACCACCGGAACTTATGCCAACAAGTTCGGCATCCCGTACGAGTTGGTGGCGGCGGCTTACCGTCGGTATGCCGGGGACCGGCGGCTGAAGCTGGTCGGCATCCAGATGCATATCGGATCCCAGATCACCCGATCGGCTCCTTTCCGGGCGGCGGTGCGGAAGATGATTCCTTTGGTGGAGCGTTTGCGAGACCGGCACGGATTGGAATATTTCGACCTCGGGGGCGGGGTGGGAATTGTCTACGAGGATGCCTTGGCCAGCGGTCGGGACGGCTGGTGGAAGAGCCCCAAGGCGGAAAGGGCCATGACCTTGGCTGAGTATGCCACCTCGATCATTCCCATGTTGCGTGCGCTGAAGATGGAAATCCTGCTCGAGCCTGGGCGGTTCCTGGTGGGAAATGCGGGCGTGCTGGTGGCCGAGGTTCTTTACCGCAAGCAGACGGGTAAAAAGCACTTCACGGTGATCGATGCCGGAATGAATGATCTGGTCCGGCCGGCGATGTACGAGGCCTACCATCAGATCGAGTCGGTGGAAAAGCCACGTCCCGGGGCGATTTCGACCGATATTGTCGGACCGGTGTGCGAGTCTGGAGACGTGTTTGGCCACGACCGTGCCCTTTCTCCGCTGGAACGGGGCGACCGGGTGGCGATTTTTAGCGCCGGGGCTTATGGTTTTTCGATGGCTTCGAGTTACAACACGCGGCCGCGTCCGGCGGAGGTTCTGGTATCCGGAACCAAGGCCAAGGTGATTCGCAAGCGGGAGACGGTGGCCGATCTTTGGCGGGGGGAGAAGAAGTCATGAGCCGAGCGGTGAAGTTTCTGAAGTTGGAAGGAGCGGGAAACGACTTTCTCGGGTTCGATGGAAGACGCGGGGGACTAGGTCTGACCCGGGAGAGGATCGCCAGCTGGTGTGATCGCCAACGCGGCGCCGGGGCGGACGGGGTGTTGGTGGTGGAGAAGCCTCGCGGTCGGGGAGCGGATTTCCGGATGCGCTACTATAATGCCGATGGAGGCGAAGCGGAGATGTGCGGGAACGGGGCGCGCTGTTTTGCCCTATTGGTGCGGGAAACCACGGGTTGGCGCGCCAAGAGCCTTCGGGTGGAGACCAAGGCCGGGCCGGTGGTCTTGGAGATGGTGGGCAAGGAAGTGCGGGTTTCCATGTCCGATCCGGGCTTACCGAGGTTGGGCAAGGAGATCACGGCGGCGGGGAGAAAGGTGAAGCTGGATTTTGTAAACACCGGGGTACCCCATGCGGTGGAATTTGTTCGTTCGGTGGACGGGGTGGAGGTGGAGAAAAACGGGAGGGCAATCCGCTACCACTCCGCCTTTGCCCCCGCGGGAACCAATGTGAACTTTGTGGCCGTGGGAGGCGGGAGTCGTCTGGAGGTGAGAACCTATGAACGCGGGGTCGAGGGAGAGACCCTGGCCTGTGGCACCGGGGTGGTGGCCTCCTCCATTCTCGCTTCGGTCCGCCGGGGGGTGAAGCCGCCGGTGAAGGTCCGGACCCGCGGCGGGGATGTTTTGCGGGCCGATTTCATTATGGAGAACGGGCGTCCGCGGAAAGTTACGCTCCAAGGTCCGGCCCGGATCGTCTATGAAGGAGTCTTCCATGTTTGAAGGAACCTATACCGCGCTGGTCACCCCCTTCCGCAACGGGCAGGTGGACGTGAAGGCGTTTGAGGCGTTGATCGAGCGTCAGGTCGCGGCCGGAATTGAAGGGATCGTGCCGGTCGGAACCACGGGGGAATCCCCCACGCTGAACATGCAGGAGCACGTCCGGGTGATCGAGTTGGCGGTGCAGTTTGCCCGCAAGCGCACCAAGGTGGTGGCGGGCACGGGTTCCAACAGCACGGCCGAGGCGATTGAGCTTTCCGCCGGCGCACAAAAGGCCAAGGCGGATGCGCTGTTGTTGGTTGCCCCTTACTATAACAAGCCAAGCCCGGAGGGCATGTATCAGCATTTCCGCGCGATCGCGGCTGCCGTTGATCTCCCGATCATGCTTTACAGCGTTCCCGGACGGTGCGGGGTGGAGATCACGGTGGAGACGGTGGCGCGGTTGGCGAAGGATTGTCCGACGGTCCGGGCGATCAAGGAGGCCGGCGGCAAGCCGGAACGGGTGGATGAAATCCGCAAGGTGGTTCCGTCGGGATTCGAAATCTTAAGCGGGGACGACAGTATGACCGTGGAGTTTATGAAACGGAGTGCGGTGGGGGTGGTCAGCGTCGCCTCCAACCTGATCCCGGCAGAGGTCAAGTCACTGGTGGATGCCGCGGCCCGGAAGGATTGGAAGAAGGCGGAGGAGTTGAATCAGAAGTATACCGGGGTGTTCCGGGATCTTTTTATTGAGAGTAATCCCGGTCCGGTGAAAGCCGCGATGGCAGCCAAGGGTTGGCTGGCGGATGAACTGCGACTGCCCTTGGTGCCGATCACCGAGGCCAGCCGAATGAAGCTTTTCGGGACTTTGAAGGAAGCGGGATTGGCGTAAGCTAATTCCAAGGAAATTTATGGCAACCAAACTCACCATGATCGGGGCCAGGGGGCGGATGGGGCAGGCGATTCTCAAGCTGGCCCGGGGTGACAGGAATTTTGAGGTGGTGGGTGAAGCGGATCACGGGGATGACCTGGTCAAGGCGGTGGCCAAGGCGCAGGTGGTGGTTGATTTCAGTCACCGCTCCGCCACGGAGGCGGTGTTGAAGCAGGTGCGGGCGGTGAAGGCCGCCTATGTCTGTGGAACCACTGGTCATACGGAAGCGGAGCAGGGCTTGATTGGGGAGGCGGCACATCACATTCCCATCATCCATTCGCCCAATTTTTCGCTGGGCGTGAACCTGCTTTTTTACCTGACGGCGCAGGCCGCCAAGGCTTTGCCAGAGGGGTTTGATCCGGAGGTGATTGAGATTCATCACCGGTTAAAGAAGGATGCGCCCAGCGGCACGGCCAAGAGGTTGGTGGAGATTTTGGCGGAAGCCCGGCGGTCGAAGCCCGAGGTGGTGGCGAGACATGGGCGGTCGGGAGAACCGGGTGAGCGGACGGAGGATGAGATTGGCGTCCATGCGGTCCGGGGCGGGGACGTGGTGGGGGACCATACGGTGTTGTTGGCGGGAGAGGGCGAGCGGATCGAACTGACGCATCGGGCGAGCACCCGGGATGTTTTTGCCGTGGGAGCGCTGCGGGCGGCGAGGTGGTTGGTGGGCAAGCCGGCCAAGATGTATCAGATGGTCGACGTGCTTGGTTTGAGTTGATGCGGGTGGGGATTGGTCTGGGGTCGAACGTGGGCGACCGTTCCAACGAACTGGCTCTGGCGAGAAAGTGGCTGAGAGGCATGGATCCCGCAGCAAGGTTCTCGTCCGAATATGAAACCGATCCGGTGGGATGTGCTCCCGGAGCGGCTGGATTTCGGAATCAGGCGGCTGAGATCCGTTGGATGGGTTCGCTGGAGAATCTTTTGCAATGGATGCAGGACTTTGAACGGAGTCGTGGAAGAAAAGCGGTGAGAGGGGTGAACGAGTCTCGAGCCTTGGACTTGGATATTTTGTACGCCGATGACCGGAAGGTTCGAACCGTCAGGGTGGAAATTCCGCATCCTAGGATGAGTGGGAGGAGATTTGTGATGGAACCGTTGGCGGAGATTTGTCCCGAGCGGCGAATTCCAGGGTTGCCGGGAACGGTGGGGGAGTCGGCTCGGTGGTTGACCGGGAAGGGGGGTTCTGCGTGTCGTCGGATTGTTTGACCCCGGAGCAGTTGCGGAAGTGGCCGCGGGGAAAGTTTCTTCTGGCTTTGACGGCTTATGACTATCCGATGGCAAGAGTTCTGGATGAGGGGGGAGCGGATCTGATCCATATAGGGGACAGTTTGGGGATGGTGGTGTTGGGTTTGCCGGACACCACGGGAGTGACGATGGCGGATATGGTGCGGGCAACGGAAGCGGTGGCCCGGGCGAGAAAGAGGGCGATGTTATCGGTGGATTTGCCCATGGGCAGCTATGAAGAGGCGAAAAGTTGCGTGGAGAATTCCAAGATTTTAATCGCGGCGGGGGCGGATGCGGTGAAACCGGAGGGTGGGAAGAATATCTTTCCGCAATTGGAGGCGCTGCAGAAGGCGCGAATTCCCTGGATCGGTCATTTGGGAATGTTGCCGCAGCATGTGAAGATGGAAGGGGGGTATAAAAGGAAAGGAAAGAGTGAGGAGGAGGTAAGGCAGATTTTGGAGGAGGCCAGGGAGATGGAGAAAAGGGGCGCCTGCGCGATGGTGTTGGAGTTGGTGACCCCTGAGGCGGCGACCAGAGTGACGGAGACGTTATCCATTCCCACGATCGGCATCGGGGCGGGCAAGGCAACGACGGGCCAGATTCGCGTGACCCACGATCTGCTGGGGTTATCGCCGTGGTTTAAGCCGGGCTTTGTAAAAGAGGATCTGGGTTTTGCCGAAAAGATCGGCGCGATGGTGGCAGGGCTTAAGAAGATCGGGCGCGGCGGGCCTGAATAAACGAGCGGACGGCGAACGCGATATAGGCCAGGGAGAGGCCGGCGTTGATGGCTTGGGTGACAACGGCAGCGGGACGTTCGGCGGTGTGATCAAAAACCGAGGGGAGACGGGAGAGGGAGCGGGCGGTGCCGGCAAAAGCGAGGAGCGCGACCAGAACGGCGGTGTGCATGACGTGTTTGCGGAGATTTTCCTTTTTTGCGGCGAAACCGAGAATCAGAAGCACGAGACCGAATCCGGCAGGAATCAGGGCGGTGTAGTGGGTGGAGCCGGTGAGGACAAAACCGGCCAGACCAAGAAGGATGTAGGCGAGGGAAAAGCCGATGGTGAGGTTGGACATAGGTCGATGGTGGAGGATTTCTGGAACGGAGAAAAGAATGTTTAGGGATGGGCAGACTTGGCAGGGAGAGGGAAGTACGGGAAGATACTGACATGCCGGCTTAGCTCAGTGGTAGAGCAGCGGTTTTGTAAACCGCTGGTCGTCGGTTCAAATCCGACAGCCGGCTCGGTTATACCCTGTTTGACGTTGGTGAATCTTTGGGGCTCTTTGGTGGGCGGATTGACGATTTGGATTGGGACGGGATGAATGCGGACTTGGAGTTTTGTTCCCCAGACCAGTTTTTATTCCTGGCAAAGTATCTTTTTGACTTGGACGAGGTAACGGCCCGATAGGCCTTGGAGTTCATGTGCTTAAGCTGAGGTTTTCTTGGATCTTTGGAAGTGAAAAAGGGAGGGGAGTTCCCGGGAAAAGGAATGTCGACCGGCCCCTCGCATGGAATTTTTTGGGGTCGGAAAAAAGGAATGGGGATTGACATTCTTCCCCAATTTTTTACACCTAGATATATGAAAAACACCCTCCGTATGGCGGTTCTAACAGTAATCACCTTGGCCTCGTCCCTAGCCATGGCTGATTCCGGTTCCAAGGGAAGCAGCAAAGACGCCGTGGCTGATCCGCTCTTGGCTGTGCCTGATATCTTGTTTGTCCGCCCGGTTGGCTTGGCGGGTAGCGCCTTGGGTTTCGCCGCGTTTGTGGTGACCTCGCCCTTTACGGCAATGGCCGAATGTGTCGACGAATCTTGGGACACCCTCGTGGTGACCCCCGGT
>RGYX01000046.1 GCA_010031845.1 Verrucomicrobiota bacterium | reverse complement strand
GGGGGAGTGTTTGAGATGCGCGAGGGGGAACCGGCTGAAGCGCTTATGGCCGAGGTAGGCTGCGAGGCGTTGTGGGGGGTGGGCAAGAATTTGGCTAGACGGTTGGCGGGTTTGGGAATCGTTACGGCTTTGGATTTCAAAAGGGCAGAGGCGGGTCAGATCCGCAAGAGTCTGGGGGTGGTGGGGGAGCGGATGCTGAGAGAGATGAACGGGACAAGGTGCCTTGAGTTGGAGGATATGCCCCCGGACCGCAAGGGGGTGATGGCCAGCCGGTCGTTCGGGGGACCCGTGGAGGCGTTGGAGGAGTTGGAGGAGGCTTTGGCCAATCATGTGGCCCGGGCAAGCGAGAAGGTTAGGAGATTTGGCCTATGGGCGACCCGGGTGGATGTGTTTTTGCAGACGAACCATTTTCGCAAAGGAGAGCTGCAGTATTGTCCGGGAGCGGGGATTGATCTGGATGAGCCCGTCCAAGCCACGACGGATCTGATGGGAATTGCGGGGAAGTTGCTGCAGAGGATTTACCGTGCGGGGTATCGGTACAAGAAAGTGGGGGTGATGCTGGGGGGATTGGTCAACGCAAGTTGCCTTCAACCGGCGCTGGAGTTTGGGGAGGTCCGTGAGGAGCCGCGGGTGGATATCGACCGGATCGTGGATGGGATCAACCGGAGACTGGGCGACCGGAAAAATCCGGTGATCACCCGCGGTAGCATGGGGGTTAAAAAGATGAGGAGGAAAAGGGAGGGGGATGGGAACGATTGGCAAGTGCGAAGGTGGCGGATGAGAAGCGGGATGCGGTCAAGAGCCTACACCACGAACTGGGGTGAGTTGGTTCAGGCTGGATAGATTCTTCCCGGCTAGGATTTTACGCGGAATTCAGATTCGAGAAACTTTTCAAGGATTTTCACCGCGGAATCCAATTGATCGTGCAGTGGGCCACGACTCTCCACATCCAGAGCGGCGGCACAGCGGGTAGCGAGGCTGCGAAGGGGGTTGGTCTCCTCGATTTGGTTGATGAGTTGTTCGACTTGGTCGACAAGGCGGCGGGCTTCGTGGATGGTTTCGAGGGCCTGAGCTTCCGTTGTTTTTTCGTCGGCCAAGCGGTGGAGTTGTTGGCAGTTAAACTGCCGGCAGCGCCGGGGTCGATCCGGGTAAATCCGGCATTTTCCCTGATGATGGGCCGGGCAGGGTTGATGAAAGAACGTCTGGCCGTTCCTGTTCTTGATCTTGAGCCCCAAGGAGGCCAGTTGGCGTGAGTCCTCACCAGGCTGCAGGAGGACGGAGTGAAAGAGAGTTCCGTCACAACACATTCCGCAGGCTGAGCAGAGACGGGCGGCCGCTTGGCTGGGAACCACGGTGCCGGAGAAGCCTACTTGGCTTCGCCGGTATTTTCGGTTCCGTTGGTCTTCTTGGATTTGCTGTCTTTGTCGGTCTTTTTGGATGAGTCGGAGCAGTGGGAGGAATCATCCGTGCCGCAGTGGCCGCAATGGGCATAGGTGGGGGCTAGGGACAGGGTAAGTAAACCAAGTGCGAGTAGGGTGTATTTCATTCACCTTCCTTACGGTGGATAGAGACAATGTCAAATGGTGTTAGTTTTCGACAAAATAGGAGGACGGAGGGGGAAATGGATTGAGGTGGCCGAGAAATAACTCATTCTAGACACATGAGAAATCTATTCATTCTTTTGGCGGGCTTTCTTGTTTCTGAAGCTTTTTCCCAGGATGTAGCGCCTGTTCGGCGACCCCTCATCCTTTGGGCGGATGCCAATGACCAAGACTATTACGGATACAATAACTACTACGGTGGATACTATGGAGGTGGGGGCTACTACGGTTACGGTGGGGTAGCCGGACGGGGTAGGGATTGGAACAATTATTCGGATGGGCGGTATGAGAGTCGCGGGAACCATCGCGGGGCCGATCGAGTTTCCGGGGGGAGCCGAGGGGGTGGTGGGGGTCGCCGATAAACCTCAACCGTAGAATTCCTTAGCGGGAGTCTTGATCCAGCCTGAGTTGATCCCCCAAAAGATTGAGCAGAAGAAGGGTTGAGGTAAGAGTAAGGGCCGGAAAAACAATCAACCACCAAGGCGTCGCGATCGGATTCAACAGGGATGCACCATCCGCCAACAGCGTGCCCCAACTGGCCAGCGGGGCTTGAACCCCCAGACCCAGAAAGCTGAGAAACGATTCCTCCAGAATCACGGCCGGCAGGGCGAGGGTGAGGTAGGTCACGATGATGGGGAGGATTTGGGGTAAAATCTGGCGGAAAAGAATGGTAGGAGTTCCCTGACCAATCAGGCGGGAAGAAAGGACAAAAGGACGTTCTTTGATGCTAAGCACCTGGGCCCGGACAATGCGGGCCAACGTTAGCCATTCGACCAGTCCCAGACCGACAAACAGCAGCAGCAGGCGGGCATGGGTGGCCAAGGGGGCCAGAATCGTGCCGTCGAGCGTGTGTTTCAGTTTCTGGTCAAAGAGAGTGATCAGAACAATCACGAGGACGATGCGGGGCAACGCGTAGAGGATATCCACCAACCGCATCATGGCGTTATCCAGTCGTCCCCCGAAATACCCGGCCACCAAACCGTACGCGACCCCGAGCACCAGGCTGATGGAGGCACCCACAAATCCCACCAAAAGGGAGATGCGTGCTCCGTAGAGAAGCCGGGTGAGAAGGTCGCGACCATGAAGATCGGTGCCCAACCAGTTTTGCAGGTTGGGAGCGGTAAGACGTTGGGAGGACAACTCGCCCACTCCGTGTGGACTCAGCATGGGGCCAAAGACCGCGGCTCCCACGATCAGGGTAAAAAAGACCAGTCCCATTACGCGATTCCGGTTCTTCATGAAGAGAGACGGATCCGCGGATCCAGCAACGCCGTCAGCCAGTCGGCCAACAGATTAAAGAAAAGAAGGAGGAGGCAGTAGACCAAAACGGCGCCCGAGACTAAAAAAACATCCCGATTCATGACGCCATTGACGAAAAATTGCCCGATTCCGGGAATGGCAAAGACTTCCTCCACTACCAGGCTGCCGGTCAGAATATTCGCCGCCAAGGGCCCGGCATAGGCCACCAAGGGTAAAATGGCGGGGCGGAGGGCGTGTAGCAGGACGAGCTTGGATTCGGCAACCCCCTTGGATCTGGCGGTACGGATGAAGTCCGAGCGCAGGGTTTGGAGGAGCCCGGATCGGGTGAGTCGGGCGCAGGAGCCGATGAACGGGATGGCGAGGCAGAGCGAGGGCAGTAGGAGCTGGTTGAGAGAACCCCAACCCGCGGGAGGAAGAAGATGGAGGGAGAAGGCGAAAAGCAGGACCGATAGCGGGGCCAGGACAAAGGTGGGAATGGATAAGGTGAGGAGGGCCAAGGTGTTTAAGACAGTGTCGGTGGCTTGACCACTCCTGCCTGCGGACCAAGCGCCTAGCGGAATTCCTAGGCCCAACGCCAAGGTGAAGGAAATGGATCCGAGGAGGAGGGATCGGGGGAGTGATTGAGCGATGATTTCGGTCACGGTACGACCGCGAAACTTTAGGGACTCGCCTAGATCCCCCTGAATGACATTGCCGGTGTAACGCAAAACCTGGTTGGGAAGAGAGCCGGATAAGCCGTATTTCTTTTCCAGGAGCGATTGGGTGGCCGGATCCAAAGCTCGTTCGGAGGCAAAGGGGGATCCCGGCGCAATCCGAACAAGTAGAAAACAGAGGATCAGTACTGAAAAGAGCACGGGGATCGAGGAAAGGAACCTGCGGATGAAAAATAGCAACATTTCGATGGAAATTAGAGTAAGGGTTGAAATTTGATCATTTCGAAGATCGAGTTTCCCGACGCTGGATTGCGGCAAAAGGGTGTTCGTCGAGCAGGTTGGGATACAGGCCGTCCCATCGGCTGGGATCGAACATCAGGCAACCGACGAAGTGGTAGATGGGGAAGATCGGAAGGGCTTCGGTGACCAACAGGGCTTCGGCTTTTTGCAGAAGGGTGAAGCGATTGACGGGCTTGGGTTCGGCCAAGGCCGATGCCAGTAGGGAGTCGTACTGGGGGTTTGACCAACCCGTGCGGTTATTGCCACGACCGGTGACAAAGCAGTCAAGAAAGGTGTTGGGGTCATCGTAATCCCCCACCCAGCTGGACCGAGCAATATCGAAGTCGAGAGTATCCAAGGAACGCAGGTAGGTGGCCCATTCCTGATTCCGGAGGTCGACTTCGATTCCGAGTTCGCGTTTCCATTGTTTCCACGGCGATCTGCTCATTGAGTTCCGATTTATTATACAGGATGGAAACCCTCGGGAAGCCCTGACCTCCCGGATACCCGGCTTGACGGAGAAGTCCTCGGGCGGTTTTAACATCGCGGGAGAGTCCTTCCGGAGGTTGGTACCCACTAATTCCGCATGGGGTGAGGGCTTGGGCTATGGGCTCGCCACCCCGGGTGATCTTTTCCGTGATCGACTCCTTATCGATGGCCAAGGCCAAGGCTCGACGGATTCGCGGGTCGTTGAATGGCGCGCGGGTGACATTGAAGCGGTAGAAGTAGGTGGCTAGGAGAGGTCCGGGGTGAAAATCCGGCCGGCCCCGAAGTTGGGGAAGAATCAGAGAGGGAATCATACCTTTATCGAGAAGCAGGTCGGCCTGCCCAGAGCAGTACAGGTTGAAGGCGGTGCTAGCCCGGGCGACGGAAAGTGCATCAATCCGGTGTAACTCAATATTTTCGGGGTGGTGGTATCCGGGGTTTTTGACCAAGGAGACACGATCATTGATTTCCCATCCCTCCAGAAGATAGGGGCCGTTACCGACCCAGTTCTCCGGTCGGGTCCAGCGGTCACCTGATCTTTCCACGGTCGCGCGATGAACCGGTAGGTAGGTGGTAAAGGAGATCAGCGAGGGAAAATAAGGAGTGGGATGAAGGAGTCGCACCTCGAGGGTTCTTGGGCCCACGGCTCGGACCCCAACAGCGTCAGAGTTCGTGCGTCCGGAGTGATAATCTTCGGCACCGGCGATGAAAAAGAGGATTTCGGCATACGGAGATGCGGTGGACGGTGCGAGAGCCCGAAGCCAGCTGTAGCAAAAATCCTCCGCCATCACAGGATCGCCGTTGGACCACCTTGCATTTTCACGAAGAGTGAAGGTGTAGGTACGGCCGTCCGAGGAGACCGACCATTTTTCGGCTGCCCCCGGAATGGGTCTACCCCTGGCATCCTTGCGGGCCAGTCCCTCGTAAAGTGCGGCGCAGAGCCTCCCTTCCAGCTGTCCGGATACGAGTGCGGGATCGAGCGTTTGTGGCTCTGCTCCATTGCAGAGGACCAGATCGGCCCGGGGCCGGCTCTGGCAGGACGTCAGAACGAGGGAGAAAAGGAGAAGGCCGGGAAGAGCCCGGCGAAGAGTCATCAGGGGTTGGCGGGGGCCGAGGTGGCGGGAACGCTGTTGGTCTCGGGAGCGGTGGGCAAGGTGGCTGCGGGGGCGTTGGTGAGGGCGGGAGCCACGGGTTTGGTCAACTCCTCCTGTAGTTTGTTGCCGCTCATCTGGCGATGACTGTAAAGCAGGGCCAGCACCAGTGTGAGGGCCATGAAGATTCCGCCTAGCCAGATGGTGCCCTTGGTCAGGACATCGGAAGTCTGAGCTCCGAAGATGGAATCGGTGAAGTTTCCGCCAAACGCGGCGCCCAACCCCTCGGAGCGGGGTTTCTGCATGAGCACCAGGAGGGTCAAAAGGATGCAAACGAGGATATTGATCCCCAGCAGAATATAGATGGCGAGATTAATCATTTTCGGATGCCCGCACAGGTCGGGCAGCTTCGATAATATCAAAAAAGGAGCGGGCGTCGAGACTCGCGCCGCCCACCAAGGCGCCGTCGATGTCCGGTTCGGCCATCAGTTCGGCGGCGTTGTCGGGCTTCACGCTGCCGCCATAAATCACCCGAATCGGGGATCCCGCCTCGCCGAAAAGGGTGACCAACAGTTTTCGGATCCGGTGATGCACCTCATTGGCCTGTTTTGGGGTTGCGACCTTGCCGGTACCGATGGCCCAGACTGGTTCGTAGGCAATGACCAACTCATTCAGATGATCGGCGGGAAAATGGGCGAGGGAGCCGCGGACTTGGGTTTCCACCACCTGATTGGTCTCTCCTGCCTCCCTTTGGGCCAAGGTTTCGCCGACACAGACGATCGGACGAAGATGGTATCCGACAGCCGCCTCGGCCTTCAGACGTCCGTCTCGTTGAAGTACTGCCTCCGTTCCGAGTGGCCCAGGATGACATAGCGCACACCCAACTCCCTCAACATCGGACCAGAGATTTCCCCGGTGAAGGCGCCTTCCTTGCTCTGATGCATGTTTTGGGCACCAATGGCCAGAATGCTATGACGTCCCAAGGTCTCTGCCGCTGCGGGCAAGGAAGTGAAGGGAGGGCAAACCACCATGTCCACGGTGGCGATTTTTTGAACACGCTGGACAATATCCTCGATCAGGATTTTGGTGTCCGAGGCGGTACGGTGCATTTTCCAATTTCCGGCGACAAAGGGACGACGTGGAATCGATTTCTTGATTTTGGTTTTGGTCATTTTTTCTCGTGAAGGGCGGCAACTCCGGGAAGGGTTTTGCCCTCCATAAACTCAAGGGAAGCACCCCCTCCGGTGGAAATGAAGGTAACTTGCTTGGCGAAGCCGGCTTTTTTCACCGCCTTGACAGAATCCCCACCGCCGATAATGGATACGGCTTGGGTGTTGGCGGCAACTGCCTTGGCCATCGCAAAGGTTCCTTCGGCGCATGCGGGGATTTCAAATACCCCCATGGGTCCGTTCCAAAGGATGGTGGCGGCCAAGGCAATTTCCTGGGCATACGTTTCCCGGGCCTGGGGTCCAATGTCCACACCTTCCCAACCGTCGGGGATATCGGTGCCGGGGTTGGTGAACTTGCCCGGAGAAACTTTGCGACCCGCAAAGTCCAGTTCCTGCACGATGAGGTTGTCCTCGGGCAGCAGGATTTTTACCCCACGTTTTTCGGCTTCGGACAGGATTTCTTTTGCCAACGGAACCTTA
>RGYX01000045.1 GCA_010031845.1 Verrucomicrobiota bacterium | reverse complement strand
TCACAGCCACGGAAACAACACCCTCGAGGTGATTTGGACCACGATTCCGGTCTTCATTTTTCTGGCTCTGGCGATTTACGGGAACGAGCAGTGGACCCAGATGCGCTTAAGAACTCCTCCTGCCGACGCCCTCCCGGTCGCCGTGGTGGGGGAGCAGTTTGGTTGGAACGTCCGGTATCCCGGGCCAGACGGCAAGCTGGCCAAAATGACTGCTGCCAAGGTGAGTAAAGAAAATCCCTTTGGCATTGATCCGCAGGATCCCGACGGGCGCGATGATTTTACCACCTATGGAGAATTGGTGTTTCCGGTGGGGCGACCTGTTCGTCTCTATCTTAGCTCCAAGGATGTGATCCATGCCTTTTATGTCCCGGAATTCCGGCTCTATCAGGACATGGTTCCAGGGCGAGTTTACGATTTCGTTTGGTTCAAGGCGGAGGCTACGGGGTATTTCCAGTTGGCCTGTAATCAGCTTTGCGGGCAGGGGCACTACAAGATGTTTGGCAAGTTGTCCGTCGTTCCGGAGCCGGAATATGAGGCCTGGGCCAAAGGAAAGGCACCGGCCGCCACGGTTAGTTCGGAAGCCAACAGTTCCACCCCGGTCGCTGTCGCCGGACGTTAAAAGGAGATCCACCTATGAGTACCATCACCGCATCGCACGTTGCCGAGTCCCATGGTCATGAGGAAGCCACGGGATGGAAGAAATACATCTGGTCCTTGGATCATAAAATCATCGGCATTCAGTATCTCTTCACCTCGTTGGGTTTTCTTCTGGTGGGCGGCGCTTTGGCGCTCCTCCTTCGTTGGCAGTTGGCTTATCCCTCGACCCAGGTCATGCCGAACGGCGATGTCGGGAATCCCATCTCACTACCATTTATTAACCCGCAGTTTTACAATGCCCTCTTCACCATGCATGCGACCGTGATGGTTTTTCTGGTGGTCATGCCCTTGCTCATCGGCGCCTTCGGAAACTACCTGATTCCGCTGAAGATCGGGACGGGGGACATGGCCTTCCCATTGATCAATGAGCTCTCGTACTGGTTCTTTTTGGCTTCCGGACTGATCATGTTGGCTGGGTTCTTCGTGGCCGGGGGGGCTGCCGCCGGGGGTTGGACTTCTTATGCGCCGCTCAGCACGGTGGCCGCCTACAACGGAACCAAGATGGGGCAGACCCTTTGGGCGGCCGGAATTTTTATCAACGGACTGGCCTCGATTATGGGGGCCTTTAACTACATCACCACGATCGTCAACATGCGCGCCCCGGGATTGGGTTTCTTCCGTTTGCCGCTGACGGTCTGGGCGCTTTTCATCACGGCATTTCTTCTTCTCTTGGCCGTGCCGGTTCTTTCGGCGGCCGGCGCCATGCTGATCCTTGACCTGAATTTTGGCACCAGCTTTTTCAATCCCGCCAAAGGAGGCCAACCGCTTCTCTGGCAGCACCTGTTCTGGTTCTTTGGTCATCCCGAAGTTTACATCATGATCCTGCCGGCCATGGGCATGGCCAGCGATGTGTTGAGCATTTTCAGCCGGAAACCCATTTTTGGCTATAAGGCGATGGTCTTTGCCATGATCGCGATCGGTTTTCTTGGATTCATTGTCTGGGGGCATCACATGTTCGTTTCGGGAATGAACCTGGTGCTGTCGGCTGCATTCGGGGTTTCCACCATGGTGATTGCGGTTCCTTCGGCCATCAAGACCTTCAACTGGCTTGGCACCATTTGGGGTGGCTCCATCCGCTTCACCACGGCCATGCTGAACGCCTTGGCCTTTGTGGCGATGTTTGTCATTGGCGGCTTCTCGGGAATCTTTATGGCCTCAACCCCGGTGAATATTTTTGTACATCATACCTATTTCATCGTGGCCCACTTCCACTACGTGCTTTTTGGGGGAAGTATCTTCGCGATCTTTGCCTCCATCTACACCTGGTATCCAAAAATGTTTGGCCGGATGCTGGACGAGACCTTGGGAAAGATTCACTTCGCCCTGACTTTTGTGTTCTTTAACCTGTGCTTTTTCCCGATGCACAACGTGGGGTTGGGGGGGATGATGCGGCGGATCGCCGATCCAACGGCGTACGAACATTTGCGTTCGCTGCAGCCCATCAATCAGTTCATCACTCTTTCGGCCATCGGGCTGGGTTTCTCCCAGCTGATCTTTTTCTGGAATTTCTTCCGTAGCCTCAAACAGGGTCGGCCCGCCGGCAAAAACCCATGGCAAGCCACCACGCTGGAGTGGACAGTGGATTCGCCTCCCGGACACGGAAACTTTGCGGTGACCCCCACGGTGTATCACGGGCCTTACGAGTATAGCCTTCCGGGCCATCCCAGGGATTTTGTCATGCAGAACGAGCCTCCCGCTCCTGATGCCGGTCCGGGCAGTCCTGTCCGAAGGCCGGTTCACGCTGGATGAATAACCGACCGGCGGCCATGACCGCCTACCGGGCCGCCTGTTTCCTTGTCGGCTCGATCCTGGTTCTGATCACTCTGGGTGGGCAAGTCACCAGCAAAGTTGCGGGTATGGCCGTCCCTGATTGGCCGGCAACTTTTGGTCACAATATGTTTCTGTTCCCATGGTCCCAAATGACCGCCTCCACCATGGTCTTTCTGGAACACTCTCATCGGTTGGTCGCCTCCGGAGTGGGGCTGATTACCTTGGCGGTTGCGGCGCTGGTCTGGCTGACCCAAACGGAACGTTGGGCAAGGCGGCTGGCCTTGGCGGCCGTTCTTCTGGTGATCGCCCAAGGGGTCTTGGGAGGACAACGGGTGATTCAGGTTTCCTGGGTTTTGGGATTGATGCACGGCTGTCTGGCCCAGCTCTTTCTTTTGGTGGCCGGCAGTTTGGCGCTTGTGCTCTCCAGGTTTTGGCGGAACCCGGGCCGGTCGGATGATGATTCGATGTCCCGAGCTCGCGTGATCTGGGTATTGAGCGGAGTGGCTTTTCTGCAAACCATCCTTGGGGCCGTAATGCGCCATGAAGGGCCGGGATTTTTGGCGATTCCCGATTTTCCCAAAATCTACGGATCGTGGTGGCCCGCCTTCTGGGATTCAGCGGTGTTGCACCGGATCAACCAAATACGTGCCACGGAACTGCAGTGGCCCGCCACCAGCTCCTCCTTGATTTTTTGCCAGATCCTTCACCGCTCCCTGGGTTTGATTCTGGCGCTTGGAATGGTGGTGGGATCTCTCTGGAGTGTTCGCTCGGTTGCCACGCCCCTTTGGTGGAGGAGGGGAGTCACGGGTTGGGCTACCTTGGCTCTCCTGCAGATGATGCTGGGTATTTCCGTGATCTGGACGGGAAGACTGCCGGAGCTGGCGACCCTCCATGTTCTTTTGGGGGCCGGACTTCTTTTGACCGGATGGTTGTTGGGGTTGGCCTCCTGGAGAAGTGCCTATCCTCCGCCCCACAGGGAATGGCCTGTTTTAGGTTCCATGAAAAAGGCGGAGGTCCGATGAGTGCGGTGGACAGCATGAGTCCCGTAACTGGGCTCACCGGAATCAAGGCCTGGCTGAAAGATTGGTCGGAATTGATGAAGGCGCGTTTGTCCCTCCTCGTTCTTTTGACCACCTTGGTCGGCCTCTATTGCGGCTCGGGTGGACAGTTAGAGCTCTGGCGCACTGTTTTTACGCTGCTGGGGACCTCCTTGGTGGCGGCGGCTGCCGCCGCCCTGAATGAGTGGATCGAAAGGGATCTGGACGCAAAAATGATTCGCACTGCCCAACGCCCGCTCCCCATGGGTCGGCTCAGTCCGGATGAGGCCTTGGTGGGTGGAGCCGTTATGGCGGGCGTGGGGCTGACCATTCTTTTCTTTGGCGTAAACGCTCCCGTGGCCTTTCTTGCTGGAATGACGGTGGCCCTTTATCTGTTTGTCTACACCCCCATGAAAAAATGGACGGCGTTGAACACGTTAGTCGGGGCGGTTCCTGGGGCTATTCCGCCGCTGATCGGTTTTTCCGCTGGCCGGGGAAATCTTGGGCTAGAGGGCTGGGCCCTCTTCTCGATTCTTTTTCTCTGGCAGATTCCCCACTTTCTGGCGATTGCCTGGCGTCATCGTGAGGATTACCGCCGAGCCGGATTTAGGATGCTGCCGTGCCACGATGAGCGGGGGAGAGTCACGGGTTTGGTGGCCTTGGTGTATTGCTTGGCTCTGGTGGCAGCCTCCATCTGGCCGGTTTACTTGCAGTCGGCCGGCCTTGGGTATGCCTTGGGGGCCGTGGTACTGGGAGCCGCGTTTGCCTTTTTGGCCGGAAGTTTCGCCTGGAAACCGAATTTGGTTTCCGCTCGTAACCTGTTTTTGGGATCCATTGCCTACCTTCCGATTTTGCTGATTCTTCTGGTGGTGGACCGAAAATGAGCATGACTCCCTTGCGGAAATCCAATCTTTTGCTGGCGGCGATCCTGCTCGTTGCCAGCTTGGCGATGACGGCTTTCTGGATTTATTTCATCATCGCCAAGGAGCCGATCCGGCCCTAAATCGGAATCCACATGAGCACAGCCACCCTGACTTCCCCCGGACATGTTCCCGCTTCCGCCGGGGGTCCTCGTTTCACCCTACCGAAGTTTGGGATGCTCGTTTTTCTGGCTTCCGAAGCCATGCTTTTTGCCGGGCTCATTGGCGGATACATCGTTCTGCGTTTGGCTCAAGGTCCGGGAAACTGGCCACCCCCTGGAGCCCCGGAAATCGGTGTTCGCCTTCCCCCCACGTTCCTGAATTGGGTGATGATTGTGAATACGGCCATTCTTCTCTCCAGTAGCTTGACCTTTCATTGGGGCGAGGTTCGCATGCGTAAAGGCGGGAGTGGGCTCATCGGCTATTCCCTCACTGCGCTTCTGGGTGCCGTTTTCCTTGGGGTGCAAGCTTGGGAGTGGCATCACCTTAAAGGCGAGGGGATGTGGTTTGATTCCTTCGGTACTTACGGATCCTGCTTCTTTACCATGACCGGTTTCCACGGGCTCCACGTGTTTCTCGGGCTATTGGGCGTGCTTTGGGTGGCGGCACGTGCCGGACTGCGACAAATGAAGTTGTTTTCAGGTCAGACCCCCAACCCTTCCCATACTTTTGAAGAGCTGACCGGCTACTACTGGCACTTCGTGGATGTGGTTTGGATTTTTCTCTACTCGATCCTCTACGTTCTTTAAGGGGCGGGAGGATCGCCCCAAGCGATTCCGCTAGGTTGAACTAGCCTTCAGAAAAGACGCGATGATGTGACCCAAGGCCGCCGGGTCTGAACAGGTTATGGAATCCCCTTGGGTCGGTAAAAAGAGATAGCCGTTCCCATAGGCCGGACCATTTAAGATGCAAGCGTCGGTGTGACATTCGGAGATTTGAGCCCTGGCGGCCTTTAGAAGGTCGGTCCTGGATCCATCAGCCTCCCATTTCCAGCCGACAATCTTCACCTTAGGCGCGAGGGTACGGATCTTGTTTAGGATGCGGGGAGCAGGTTTTAGTTCGAGGCGGATGCCCTGCAGATGTCCCGGCCACTTGTCGCGCGAAAGCTTGCGGCCAGTCAGATCAGTGGCGGTCGCCAAATCGTAATCCGGCAGGGCGGCTGGCAAAAGAATGGCGGAGAAATTTTCGAGTGCCGTTTTCTGTAGAAGCTTCTCCAAGTCATGCACCGTCTGGAATCTCTCGGATGAATGAAGGCCGGTGGGTAGTGGATGGGTGGAAGCGGTTCCATACCAAAGGGTGATATGGAGTCCATGTTTACGGAGGGTCTCCGCCAAAAGAACCCCCGTGCGCCCGGTGGAGGTGTTGGTCAAAACCCGGGCACGATCCAAGGCCACGGAGGCGGGACCGGCAATGAGCAGAACTTCCATGAGTTCAACCTAGGGGAATTCCTTTCAAGGGAAACATCAGGCTTGCGCCGGGAGGGAAGAACGCCGAAACCGATAGGTGTACTTATGACCTATTTGGGATTTCATCTGGCCTTCAATCTCCCTGTGTTGGTGGTGCTCTTTTTCCTCTCGGGGAGGGGAATCTGGCCGATGGAGATGGTGCTGGTGACCGCCGGGGTTTTGGGAATTGTGGTGGCCTTTACCTCGCCTTGGGACAACTGGGCGGTCTCGCGTGGGATTTGGGATTTTCCGCCGGAACGGGTTCGATTCCGGGTCGGTCGTTTACCCATCGAGGAGTACGCCTTCTTTATCATTCAATCCCTCGAGGTGATGTGGCTGAGCTGGATTCTGCTCCGTTGGGTGGAGCCTCCCCATGGGGCTCCGCAACCCCGATGGATTGGGGAGCCGGAGGTCCTGCGACAAATCGCCTTTCTTTTCATCGTGTGGGTTGGATTGGGGGTGGCCCTACAGAAGTGGCCGGGAAGGGAGAAAAGAATCCACTATGCCTGGCATCTGTTCTATTGGTTTCTTCCGGTGGTGGCTTTGCAGTGGATCGTGGCAGGCCCGATGCTCCGGGCCTATGCGTTCCATGTTTGGGTCCCCACCCTGACCATTGGGACGTATCTTTGTCTGGCCGACTGGTATGCCATTCGGCAGGGGATCTGGTTTTTTGATCCGAAACAGATTACGGGAATGAAAATCGGGGGAATCATGCCTTGGGAGGAGGCGGCCTTTTTCTACATCACCAGCCTGTTGGTTTCCCAGACCTTCCTCATTCTCCTGCCCGCCGGACTCCGCTAATCAACCCGCTTGGTTCGATCCGCCTAAGTTTTAGAACTTGGGCTCGTTGCCCGGCTTCCACTTGATGTTGCAGCCAAGGCTGGGGATTTGCGGGGAGGGAACAGGTTTTTTGGCCAAGACGGCATCCATGGCAGCCCGCAGGTCCTGGCCGGTGGCGACCTGATCGCTTTTTGGGCGAGTGGGATCCATTTGTCCGGCATAGGCAAGATTTCCGGCGGCATCCAAAAGAAAGAAGTCAGGGGTGCAGGCAGCATGCCAACTGTGGGCCACTTCCTGGGTCTCATCCACCAGATAGGGGAAGTTCCATCCGGCTTCCTGGGCGAAGGCGGGCATTTTTGCCGGGGCATCTTCCGGGTACTGGGTAACATCGTTGGAGTTGAGGGCGACAAAAGCCACCCCTTGCTTGCCGTAT
>RGYX01000044.1 GCA_010031845.1 Verrucomicrobiota bacterium | reverse complement strand
CAGCGCACGGATTCTCTGCTTGGCGTGATCCACCATGGGGGCAGGGTAGGTCAGTAGATCCGCCTCGGGGACGTATTGGGCGATAAACTTGCCTTCGGGATCGAATTTCTCCGCTTGGCTGGAGGGGTTGAAAATACGGAAGTAGGGCTGGGCATCCGTCCCCGTGCCCGCGGCCCACTGCCAGCCCCCGTTGTTGGCCGCCAGATCCCCGTCAAAAAGCTTCTCCATGAAATACCGCTCCCCCCATTGCCACGAAATCAGCAGGTCTTTGGTAAGGAAGGAGGCCACAATCATGCGGAGGCGGTTATGCATCCAGCCCGTCTGGTTGAGCTGGCGCATCGCGGCATCGACGATGGGAAAGCCGGTCCGCCCCTGGCACCACATTTCAAATTTTTTCCGGTCGTTTTCCCATTTCACCTGATCGTATTCCGGGCGGAAGCAGCCGGTGGCCACATGGGGGAATTCCCAAAGAATCTGTTTGTAAAAATCCCTCCAAATCAATTCCCCAACGAAGATATCCACCTCCCGACGACAGGAAGGATCCTCCGACCGCACCCGTCTGGCCTCAGCCAACACCGTGCGGGGTGAAATCGTGCCAAAACGAAGATGCGGGGAGAGGCGGGAGGTGGCGTCGGCAAGAGGATAGTTTCTTTTTTCACCATAGCGGCGGAGGTTTTTGGCACAAAACGCCCGAAGCATATCCCGCGCGACTTTTTCACCAGCCGGAGGAAGAGAGATATCACAGGGAGAAAGGCCAAACCGCTCGGGGGGAGGCAAGGCTTCCGCCTGAATGCCCTTGATCGGAGTAAGTTGTTTGGGAGGGGGAAGAGGATCTTGAGGTGGAAGCGAAAGCCACGCTCGGGAAAAGGGGGTGAAAACGGTATACGGCCCCCCAGCCGCTCTTTGGACTTTCCCTGGTGGATGAATCAAAAGGTCATCACAAGGAACCGTCTCCATCCCGTGATCGCCGGCTACTTGATCAACTTTTTTGTCTCTTTTGCGGGAATAAGGCTCTACGTCCTTGTTATAGAAGATTTTTTTGGCACCGATTTCCTTCGCCAAGGCAAATAGTTCAACCTCGGGCTTGCCCATTCGGACGATAAGATGGCTTCCCATGGAATGAAGATTGGCCGACAGACTCACGAGGCAGGCGTGGAGGTACGCAGGCCGACGAACTCCCACATCCGAAGCCGATAAAATGGCGGGATCAAAAATAAAAACGGGGGCCAGCGGAACCCCCTCCAAGGCCGCCCGATGCAAAGCCGTGTGGTCAGAAATGCGCAGATCCCGACGAAACCAAACGATGACAGGTGGCGCGGACACCTTTTTTTCCTAGCGCGGCGCGCGCGCTTCGCACGCGCAAACCGTGTGCGCCCTCATTTTTCCCTCGAGAAACGGGTTTTTTATGTGGTGATATTTTGTCAAGCGATCTTCGAAAGAAAAATTTTTCGGAAAAATAAAATTTCCTCTTGCAGAGTTTCTTTCGTTAATGATGATTCATCCCCCGAACCAAAAAGAAAGAAAACAAAAACGAATGAACAATCCTCCTGAAGTCTGGGTCAAAGTTTGCCGCGAACTCGAAAAGGTCATCTCCCCCGATGCCCTCCACCGCTGGTTTTCATCCATTATCCCGTTGTCCTACGACTCCGGCCGGCTGGTCCTGGGGGTGGAAAACGCCATCTACCAGTACTGGATCGAGGAGAACTACCTGAACCAACTCCGGGAATGCGCCACCCTGGCCGTCGGCCGGGAAGTGAAGATCAGCTTTGATGTCGTCGGATCCAAGGATCGCCCCGCCCCCACGGCTGAAGACCATCTCTTGCAGGCCGAGGGCAAGGAAAAGTCCAAGCCGCTCTCCAGCGAACTCGTCAGCCGTTACACCTTTGAGTCGTTTGTTGCCGGGGTGAACAGTCAGTTTGCCCATGCTGCTGCCACGGCGGTGGCGGATGCACCTGCCCGCACTTACAACCCGCTTTTCATTCACGGATCGGTGGGATTGGGCAAAACCCATCTGCTCCACGCCATTGGCCACCGGATCATGCAGAAAAAGAAGGGGGCCAAGATTGTCTATGTGACCTCCGAACAGTTCACCAATGAGTTTATTTCGGCCATCCAGCACGGGGAGTTGGTCAAATTCCGCCGCCGCTTCCGTCAGGCGGACTGCTTGTTGATCGATGATGTCCAATTCTTTGCGGGCAAGGACCGCTCCCAGGAAGAGTTCTTCCACACCTTCAACGCGCTGTTCGACGGCAACCGCCAGATTGTCCTTTCGAGCGACAGCCCTCCCGGAGACGTGGCCAACCTGCAGAAGCGATTGGTCTCCCGATTTGAGTGGGGTTTGAGCGCCGAGCTTCAATCGCCCGATATCGAGACCCGCATGGCCATTCTCCGCAAAAAGACCTCGACCATGCAGATCCGGCTGGGTGAATCCGTCCTCCATTTCATCGCGGAACGCGTGAAGACCAATGTGCGGCGCCTGGAAGGCGCGCTCAACCGCGTGGCCGCCTGGGCCGCCCTGCACGATCGGCACATCACCCCCGCACAGGTGGAGGAGCTTCTGAAGGATTTCATCCAGCAGGAGACCAAGCCTATCGTCACCATCGAGCTGATTCAGCGCCGGGTGGCCGAAGGCTACGACCTTCGCGTGGCCGACATGACGAGCAAGCGCCGTCCGGCTCACATTGCCCTGCCCCGCATGGTGGCGATGTACCTCAGCCGCAAAATGACCGGCAAGAGCCTTCAGGAGATCGGCGAGTCGTTCGGCGGCCGGGATCACGGAACCGTCCTGCACGCCTGCAAAACCATCACCTCAAAAATGCAGAGCGATGACCGTTTGCAGCAGATGGTTGGCCTCTTGACCCACAAGCTCGAAGAGCCCGCCGACCGCTAAGCGGCGGCGTCCTCGCCCAGAATTTGTGAAACAACTTTACCGGAAGAACCCTCGACGGGGAACAAAATGTTTTTGGCTCTCTGCTGGAAACTTGTCCCTGGTTGTTCCGGTGGAAATCACGGGTTGATGCACGTTTACTGACCGCTACAGAGAGGGATTCGATCCGGCTGTGAATAGATGCAAAATCAGGGTCAATGTGCCGTGGAAAACCATGGGCGAGTCCAATAAGCCGGCCAGTGCGCGCGATCTATCCACCGCTTATTCTTTTTGTAATCCCATGCCCTTTCGTGCTTTACTAGGATTCCCATGGGTTATCCACCTGCTTATGATTATGGTGTACTTGATTCTATATTTACCTATCCCAATCTCCTGACCACGGACATTCCATGAAACTCATCCTGCAAAAACAGAAATTCCTCGGGGCTCTATCGGCAGTCCAGAATGTTGTCAGCACCCGCACCCCAATCGGGATTCTGAACAACCTGCTCCTTCGGGCCTCGGGATCCAGTTTGCAGATTTCTGCTACCGACCTGGACATTGGGATCCGCACGTCCTGTGAAGCTGGAGTGGAAAAATCCGGCGCGGTCACTCTGCCGGCCCGGCGGCTTTTCAGCATCATCCGTGAGTTGCCTTCCGAGGAACTGACGCTTGAGGTGGACG
Source organism: Verrucomicrobiota bacterium (assembly GCA_010031845.1). Lineage (GTDB taxonomy): Bacteria > Verrucomicrobiota > Verrucomicrobiia > Methylacidiphilales > Verrucolacustridaceae > Verrucolacustris. The sequence goes on along the minus strand of RGYX01000044.1, from coordinate 3,504 downwards.
CCAAATTTGGAGCGACCATCCGTTGTGGCGCGGCCTTTTTCCGCATCATGGGAATGCCGGAGGAGGAGTTTCCTGCGATTCCCGAGTTTCCCGCCAAAGCAGGGGACAAAAACCCCATCTACAAAATCGAACAAAAAGGGCTTAAGGATCTCATCAAGCGGGTTTCCTATGCCATGTCGGCGGACGAAAAGCGGTACGTGCTCAACGGCCTGCTGGTATGCCTCAAAGAAGGCAAACTTACCCTGGTTGCCACGGACGGGAGACGATTGGCTCTGGCGGATCAAGAGCTCGAGTTTCCCAAGTCCGGGGAGCGGGAGTTTATTCTGCCAGCCAAAGCGGTTCTCGAACTGCAGCGGCTATTGGGCGACAAGGAGGACGTTTCCTTTTCAGTTTTGGAAAACCAAATTCTGTTCCAGTTCGGACCAACCCTCATTTCGGCCAAAATGGTCGAGGGCAATTATCCCAACTACCGGCAGGTGATCCCGGCTCAAGCCAAGGAGCGGGTTACGCTGGAGCGGGAACTGTTTCTGAACTCGGTTCGCCGGGTAGCCCTTCTTTCGAGTGAAAAATCCAACTCGGTCAAACTCAGCTTTACGAAAAACAACCTGGAGATTGCGGCCAACACCCCGGACGTCGGAGAGGCCCGGGAGGCGATTCCCGTGCAATACAAGGGGAAGGACTTTGCCATGGCGTTCAACCCGGAGTTTTTGGCCGACCCCCTGAAAAATATCGACAGCGACACCGTTCATTTTGATTTCATTGATGAACTCAGCCCCGGCGTGATCCGCTACACCAAGCCGTTCCTTTACGTGATCATGCCGATGCGGACGGCCTGAGCCGCACGGCGTGCTTCGCCGTCTCCGCCTCACCTCCTTTCGCTGCCATTCGGCGCTCGACCTCGAAAATCTTGGATCCCGCGTCTTGCTGGTCGGGGCGAACGGCCGGGGCAAAACCACCGTCTTGGAGGCCGCAAGCCTGCTGGGACGCCTGCGCTCCTTTCGCACCCGCACGCTTCGGGATCTTACGAGGCACGGGGCGGAGGGCTGGCGTATCGAGGGATCGTGGGCGGATGAGGCCGGGCCGGTTCGGCTGGGCGCCATCTGGCGGGGGCAGGGACGGGAACTGGAGATCGATGGCCGGGCGGGGGTGAGTACCGAAGAGTTTTGGGGAAGGGCTCTGGTGGTGGTGGCACAGGGTGGGGATTTTTCCATCTTTGAGGGAAGTTCGGCCGAACGTCGGGCCGGCTTCGATCTTTTGTTGGCGGAGGTGGATCCAGAGCAGTTGCCCACCCTGAGGCGCCTGAAAGAAGTGGCCCGCCAGCGGGCGGCGTTGTTGAGACATCTGCATCCCTCGCGCCAGGAGTGGGAGGCCTGGACCCAACAACTGGCCGAGCTGGGGCAGATTCTCCGCCCCGCCCGCGAGGCGTTGGCACAAAAATTTTTGCCGCATCTGGAACTTGCCCACCGGGAGCTCACCGCCGGGGCCGAGAAGCTCAAGGTGACGTATCAGCCAGAGACGGGACTTCCCTCCGAGGGTCCCGAACGGGATGCTCTTTGGAGCCGGGAACGGGAGCGGGGGCTAAACCTTGTCGGACCCCAACGGGACGACTGGGATTTCAGCCTCGGAGGCAGAAGTCTTTCGCGGTTTGGTTCGGAAGGCCAACGTCGTTCGGCGTGCTTGGCGGTGCGGTTGGCCGAACTTCAGCTGATCCGGGAAACACGCAAACGGACACCCATCTTGTTGGTCGACGATGCGCTCAAGGAGCTCGACGAAAAGCGCAGGGAAGCTTTTTGGCGACAGGTGCCTGCCCAGGTTCAGGTCTTATACGCATCGGCCCATGACCGGCCTCATGAGGGGAGGGATTCTTGGGTTATTCTTCAGATTTCCCCCGGCTCGGCACGCCCTGGTCCGGAGTGAGCCTTGCCAAGGACTTGGCTCTGCCGATACGATCCTCGTCCGTTTTGCAACCAACAAAAGATCAAGGAGTTCAACCATGGCCACTGAAGTAGGACCCGTCCAAGCCGTCGAGGCGCCGCCCCTGCGTCCCCTCAATCTTCCCAACCGCCTCGCAGGAACCCCCAAACAGGGCCCAAAATATCCGGTCAAAGTTCGCAATCTGGCTGGCCAGCACGTGGTGCTGGCAGATCCGGCGATGACCCGGGCTTTGGTCGCCTTGATGGACACCCATGCGGTGATCGGCGGTGCAGCCTGCCATTGGGGAGGACCGGCAGCCTTGGCCGAAATCATGGCGGCGATCCACGGCGTGATGTTTGCCGAAAAGGGGAGGGCTTGGCATGAGGCCTACAATTTTGTCAACGATGCCGGCCACACCGAAAACGGGGTCTATGCCCTGCGGGCGCAATACGGTTTTGACGGCATGACGTTCGACGACCTGAAAAAATTTCGCTCGATTCAAAGCAAACTGACCGGCCACGGGGAAAGCCATCTCAACCCCGAGGGGGTTTTCATCAGCAACGGCCCGTTGGGCTCGGGCATTCCGGTGGCGCAAGGTTTGGCGCTGGGCGACAAGCTGGCGAAGCGTGACCGGGTGACCTTTTGCGTGATCTCGGACGGAGCCTGCATGGAGGGGGAGGCCAAGGAAGCGATGGCGGCCATCCCGGGGTTGGCCAGCCGGAACGAAATCAACCCGTTCGTTTTGGTGGTTTCGGACAACGACACGAAGCTCTCCGGAAGAATTTCCAAGGACAGCTTCGCGATGGAGCCAACGTTCGCCTCGCTGGCTTCGTTGGGGTGGAACGTCCGGCATGTGACCGAAGGTCAGAATCTGGAAAAAGTTTATCAGGCCGTCGAGCAGGCGGTGACGGAGGCGAAGGGAGACCCGCGGCGAGCGGTGTGTCTTTGGGTCAAGACAATCAAGGGTTATGGAGTCAAAGAGACCGAGCAGAACTCCTCGGGCGGCCACGGATTTCCGCTGAAAGACGGGGAGAAAATCCTTTCCTTTGTGGAGGAGATCACGGGAGGGAAAACCCCGGCGGAATTGAAAACTTGGGCGGAATCTTTGCGCAAGGGCTGGGAGGAAAAGCAGGCCGCCAAAAAAACGGCGCCGGCGGCGGGTGCGCCCACGGTGAAAAAAGAAAAGGTGCAGGCCGGCTTCGCGCGGGCCATGACCGTGGCGGCCAAGGAGGGATTGCCGGTGGTTTCGATCAGCGCGGATTTGCCGGGATCCACCGGAGTGGCGGCTTTCCAAAAAGCGGTGCCGGGACGGTCCTTCGATATTGGCGTGGCGGAGGCCAACATGATCAGCACGTGCACCGGTCTGGCCAAAACCGGATTCCTGCCCGTGGCCGACACGTTTTCCCAGTTTGGCATCACCAAGGGAAATCTCCCCCTGATCATGGCCGCCCTCTCGCAGGGACCGGTGGTGGCGGCGTTCACGCACGCCGGTTTTCAGGATGCGGCGGACGGGGCTTCCCATGAAGCCACCACCTATTTTTCCGCGGTCAGCTCGATCCCCCACACGTTGGCCATCGCGGTCAGCTGTTC
>RGYX01000043.1 GCA_010031845.1 Verrucomicrobiota bacterium | reverse complement strand
CCCGCTCCACCATTGTTGGCGGATCCGAAATATTGGGTTCGCCAACTGTCCACAGGTGAGATCGTCGACACCGTGAGGGTATGGGTATTGTTGTTGGAGTACCCATCCCCGCCCCCGGAGATGGTGAAAGTCGGCTGCAGGGTGGCGGGGGCGTTGCTGGCCACGGCCACGAGAAGGGTAATCACCGGATAGTTCGAACCAATTCCCAAACTGTCCGAACGGGTGGCGGTCAGAAGATTGGTGTTAGTGTTCCACCCGGTTCCCGACATTCCGGTGGAAGTGAGTCCCGCCGGTAGGTTGGCCGTGACCGTCAGCGCACCGCTTGAGGCCACGGAACCTGCGTTGCCGATCGTTAGCGTGATCTGAGCGACGGCCCCGCGGATCCATGGGCTGGTCACCAACAGATCCGTGCCGGTGAAAAAGGTCGCGTTGGCGCCCGTCGAAACACCCCCGTCCAAGTTCATTCCGGCCACCCGATAGTTGTATAAGGTGTTAGAGGAAAGCCCGGTAAGCGAATTACTCACCGGCATGGAGTTTGTCCCGCCACCCAGCGAGGCAGAACCCCGCACCTCCAGGCTGTCGAAAAGAAGATCCTGATTGTTGCCGGTATTCCAATTGGCAAACCCGATATGGGTGACGCTGGTACCCGTGCCACTCATGGTTCCGGAAATCCGGGTGAAAACGGAGTTGGTTCGAAGCTTGGCTCCGACCACATAACGGCGGTTGGGGGCGTCGAAATCGACCTGAAAATCGATGATGGTGTTGGTCACCGGCACCCCCAGATCGAGAACCCGCTGACCGCTGGCATCGGTCACCATGATCCCCTGGTTGCCAGCCGTGGGGGAGGTTCCAAAAGACACCAGTTCGCCGGCACCGAATCCGCCAGAGCCGCTCCCCGCGGTGGATTTGAGATTAAACCCGCAGAAACCCTTGGTGTTATCCACGTTGAACCGGGCCGATACCACCAAAGTACCAAATTGTTGGGCCGTGTTGATTTGGCGGCGGAAGGAAACTCCCGACCCCGATCCGGCCCAGGCCCCCAAACTCTTGGCACCGTCAATGGTCTGATTGGTGGCGTTGCTCGCCAGAAACGTCCCGCCACCAGTCACCGAGTAGCGGGTATAATTACCAAATCCCGTTCCCCCTCCGACCGAGCCCCCGGCAAGGTTGAAGGCCGTGTACCCTTCCATCGTATCGGTCGCAAACGTGCGTGAGGTGGAGGCGTAATTCGTGGTCAAACCCCACTCAAACCACGAGGAGGCATACGAGTTGTTTGGATTCACCAATCCCCGCAACTGCGCACTGCTGGCACTCTGAGCGGCGGGATTCAGGGTGGTGACAGCGGGCGGCGGGTAGCCCGAGTAGAAACTCTGATCCGTGCCATAGGAAACACCAAAAGAGTTGGAGGCCACCGCCCGGTAGTAATAGACCTGCCCCGAATTCAAACCGGTTAGCACAGCCGAAAGGGATAGGCTGTTGGTTCCGTTACCCGCATCCTGCGGTGCACTGCTGGATCCGTAAGACGGAGTGGTGCCGTATTCGAAAAAGAAGCTCGTGGGGTTTCCATTGGGATTCACCGCCCCCTGCAGGGTGGCGGCATTGGTCACGACATTGGCAACACCCAAAGTCGTCACGGTCGGTTTCACCGGAAGCGTCTTAAAACTCAGGGTCGAGCCGTAGGTTTTATTCGTCAAACTGTTGATCACATTCAGGGCCACAATCCGGAAAAAGTAGGTGGAGTCCGGATTCAAACTGCCGATTGAGGTCCAGTTGGCCACCAAGTTGGTCCCGTTGCCGATCGCAACGGGGGGATTGGAGAGACTGAGCAAATCCGAGCGGTCGCCCCACTCAAAGTAGACGGAAGTGGTCAACCCGTTCGGGGTTACATCCCCGTTCAGGCTGGCGGTGTTAGCCGTCACGTAACTGGCGGGGGTGGAGGCGACCACCGGCAGAGGGGCTGAAGTGGTAAACGAGAGGGTCGTCCCCGTGGTCGTTCCCTGCGAATTGGAAGCCACGGCCCGGAAATAGTACGTGGTGCCGGCCTGCAGGCCGCTCAGGTTCGCGGAGACCGCCACCGGAGAGCTGCCGCTGCCGATATTCTGCGTGGACGTGGTGGCACCAAAGGTTTGGGTGGTGCCGTATTCAAACCAGACGGAGGTAGCCGCCCCGTTGGCCGTGACCGTTGTATTCAGCGTGGCGGTGTTTTGCGCGACATTGGCGAAGGAGGCACTATTGATGGAAGGACGCGCCAGGCTGGAGGCGGTTCCGGTCGTGAAACGCGACTCAAAAGCCCCCTGCATGGCCAAGCCGTTGGTGTCCACGGCCGAGTTTTCGATCCGCAGGGCGTAAAGGGTGTTTCCGGCCATATTCGAGGAAGGGGTGTACGTCATCACGGTGTTTCCGGAGGCCCAGGAAAAAGATCCGGTGGTGGCGGGGACGGTGGAAAAAGCGGACTGGACGCTATTGGTGTTCATCGCCTGGCTGAACGTGAAGGTGTGTGCTGAAGCCACGGAAACACCCGTGGAATCGTGCGAAGGGGTGACCGAATTCACAACCGGCTGAAGCGTCCGGAACTGCGTCTGCGAGACAAAGGCCTTGTACGAGGAGGCCGGGATAGACATCGCCGGAATGCCGTCCGTGCCCGCAACAACGGTCACCGTTTCGGCAGGGTTAAAAAGATTCACCAAAACCGTTCCCGCCGGATGAATCGTCGGCCTGGCCCCAATGCTTTGCGCACTGGTGGAGGTATTCATCACCACATACACCTCCTCCCCCCCCAGACGGCGGGCATAGGCCAGAAGACCTGGGGCGCTGAAATTCGCCCAAAGCATGGCGTGGGTCCCAGTCCTCAAAGCCGGATATACCCGCCGGAAATTATTGAGTTTGGCCACCAACTGGAAACGGGGATGGGTCATGTTAAAGTTGTCGCCGAGCGAGGGCCCCTGCTCAAAGGAGCCGTCGAACATATCCTCTCGGTTATTGGGATCCGCTCCGCCGTTAAAGTCCTGCTCCGTCCCGTAATAGAGGCTGGGGATTCCCCGGGTCGTGTACATGAACACCAGGGCCAATTCCAACCGGGCGGTAGTGCTGCCCGTGGCGGCCAGAAAACGCGGGTTATCGTGGTTGTCCAAATTCAGAACCAGCGAATCCAGGGAAGTGGCGTCGTAATTGGCGGTTGTCAGGTTGCTGTATCGACTTTCGATTGCTCCCGTGGCCCCGGTGGCCGTGGCAAAAACGCTACCGACCTGGTAATAAAGAGGGTAATCCAGCACGCTCTCCATTTTGTAAATGCCGCTGGTCTTGGCTCCGGTGTATGACCCGCACTTGCTGTCCGAGCCGTCAAAAACCTCTCCAAACTGGAAGAAGTTGGGCTTGTCCGCCGCCTGGGCCGCTTTTCGGATTTCCGGCGACCAAAAATCCCAGAATCCCATCTCCACATGCTTGACCGTGTCGATCCGGTAGGCATCGAATCCCACCGTGTTCATCCAATAGGTCCAGATCTCCTTCATTTTTTGCCGGACATAGGTGGACTCGGTTTTGAAATCATCCAACGAGGAAAGCTCCCCCAGCTCCACCTGGGTCGCATCGCTCCAGTTTTGGGTGCCCCCGTTATTGTGGAAAATATTCACCAGATTGGTGCTGCCGAACTGGGCCTGAAGCGAGGCATTGTCGAACGGAGCGGCGTACTGCTGGCCGCCCGAATTGTATTTCAGGTTATAGCCGGCCGGCGGATAGACAAAGTTGGCCCAACCAAAATCGGCGCTGTCCACCCAGGTGCTTCCATGGTTCACCACCACATCGCAAATCACCAGGATCCCCCGCTTTTGCGCCTCCCGCACGAGACTTTGCAGGTCCGCCAGCGATCCCATCCGGGGATTGACGGCATAAAAATCGGTGGCGGCGTAACCGTGATAGTCTCCGTTGGCGTTTTTTAGGATGGGGGAAATCCAGATGGCGGTGGCTCCCAGCGACTGGATGTAATCCAACTTTTTCTCGATACCCTTGAAATCGCCGCCGTGGGCCTGCCCACCGTTTGCGACGTTGAAGTTGGGCAGTCCCGAGACATCGTTGCCGGTGTCTCCGTTGAAAAATCGGTCGGTGATGATCTGGTAGATGTTCTGATTTCGCCAGAAACTCGCGTCGGACGTCGGGGAAAAGTTGGGATTCCGGGTCAACAGAATGCGGTCGACATCCAGCCAGGCGTCCCGCATCCAGAGATTCAGCGTATAGGAGCCGGCCGCGGGAATATGGATGCTAACCGGGGTGCCTGAGCCGGCGGCCGTATTGGCCCAGGCCCAACTGTTGAATTGCTGAATGTCGATGCGGGCATTCGCCGGGCTCGTGCCGTTGAGGCCGACATACACTCCAGCGGACGTCGCGTCCCCTGCGTTTCCCCGAACCCAGACAAAGTAAGTGCCGGAGTTGGAAAAGGTGACGGCGTAATTGACCTGGGGGCTGGCAGTTTGCCAGGACGAAGTGACCGTGTTTGTGGAAGTGTTGTCGGCCGGACTGGCCTCAATGTAGCCCGTGCCGGAAAATCCCGGCGTCTGCGAGTCAGTGATCCATGAGTAAACCACTCCACTGACGGTCCTTGAGATCCTGTTAGTGGAGGACTCCGCTTCAATCCGTACCACCCCGTTACTTTCGGAAATCTGGGCCAAAGCCCCAAACTCCAATGCAAGCGAGACGGCAAAAAAGAGGCGTAAATATATTTTGGCTAACACCTTATTAAAATAATAGCCGATGAATTTTTAAATTCCACCCCTTGTTGGGTGAACAGTTCCAAATTAACTATACCCTAAAATACTGATCCAAAGGTACTAGCGCATTGAAAGAATCCCCAAAAATCCTGAGTTCAACGCTTTCCGCATGCAGGAATAAATCTGACCCCCCTTTTTTTTCCGCGAACACCCGGTTTTTTTGAAAATCCCCATAGGTCCGATCCCCAACAATGGGCAACCCGCGCTGCGCACATTGAATTCGGAGTTGATGCGTTCTTCCCGTTTTGGGCTCCAACTCCAAAAGACTGAGAACCCCGAACGGTCCTATCCCACTTTGCCTCAGCCTCATCTTGGCTTCCGCCGACTGCCCCTGACCCACCCTGCCCCTGGCCACACCTCCTTCCTTCGTTACCTGAATCTTATCCCGCCAAATGGCAAAGGATTCTTTTGGTTTTCCAAACACCATGGCCACGTATCTCTTTTTCACCTGATGTTCCGCAAAAGCTTTCTTCACCTCCTCTGCCGTCCTTTTCTGATCCGCCACGAGGATGACTCCGGACGTTCCTGCATCTAGGCGGTGCAAAAGCCACACCTTCCCCCCCCCTTTGTCCGGAGGGATGTGATAGGCCTCGTCCTTCAACGAATAACTGCAGGTCAACAACGCTCCCGGGTCCTTGCCTCCCTCTTTTGGCTGAGACCTAACTCCCCCTGGCTTCGCGAGCGCGTACAAACCAACCGGGCTGGCCTTCACTACCTTGACCCCGGGACCCAGCGGCCAGGAGACCTTCAACTCATCCACCACCTTGGTTACTCTCCGCTCTTTTGTTTTGAAAAAATTCCCGCAAGAGCTCACGACACTCTTCCGCCCTCACTCCACTACGGATTTCACATTTGTGGTTGAGCCCGTCAAATTGCAGAAGATTCAACGCCCCTCCCGCCGCTCCGCCTTTCGGATCCGCCGCTCCATAGACCACCCTCTTGACGCGGGACAACACCATCGCCCCGGCACACATGGGGCAGGGCTCCTTGGTCACATACACCGTCGCCTCATTTAGACGCCAATCCCCGATCTCCCCCGCCGCTGCGGTCACGGCCAGCATTTCCGCATGAGCCGTGGCATCCTTCAACTCCTCCACCTGATTGTGGGCCTTGGTCAGGATCGATCCGTTGATCACCAGCACCGCCCCAACTGGCACCTCTCCCTTGGCCGCCGCCTTCCGGGCTTGGCGTAACGCCTCTTCCATGAAATGTTCATCTGTCACCCCACTACTCTGATGAATTCCGAGCTTCTCCAAAAGATCAAACCGCCCGCCAGCGCGTGGATTCCGGGCCCCCGCACTCTTCTGCGCCTGACCGGCGGCGACCGCATTCGCTTCCTCAACGGGCAGGTCACCCAAGATTTAAAGAAACTCCCGGCGGGACAGGCGGTGCGCGCCGCCATCATTAGCTCCAAGGGGCGACTCGAAGCCGACACCCGCATCGGCGCCACGGCTGACGCCTTATGGTTGGAAACCGATTTTATTCTTCGTGAAGCGATCCGATCCCGCTTGGAAAAGTTCATCGTCGCCGACGATGTCACTCCCGAAGATTTTTCCACCTCCTACCGCTTGGCCCATTTTCCCGGATTGAGCCAACCACCCCCGGGCTCTCCCAACGACGGCCTCGTTTTTCAATGCTCCCGCTTTCGGGAACCCGGTCTGGATCTGTGGATTCCCTCCTCCTCGGATTGGCAACCGGATTCAACCTCCACAGAGCAGTGGGAGCCGCTACGAATCGCCCGTGGCCTTCCTCTCTGGAACATCGATGTCGGCCCCGATACCCTTCCCCCGGAGGCCGGATTTGAATCCGATGCCATCAGTTCCACCAAGGGTTGTTACATCGGTCAGGAGGTCATCTCACGCCTTCGCAGTGTTGGCCACGTGAACCGACACCTCTGTGTTTTAGGCACGAGCGACACCTCTTCCAAAGGGATGGGGGAATGCCAAACTCAGGAGGGAGTGGCGGTCGGAAAAATCAGCAGCTTGGCCTTGGTTGGCAACGTGCCGGGTTCGGTGGCCCTGGCCATGATCAAGCGGGAGCAGGCCCAACCCGGAAATTCAGTGTTGGCCGAGGGCTCCGTTTGGACCATTCTTCGCCATGCTTAAACATGTTTCCTCCATCCTGTTTGCGTCCGTCCTGCTCGCTTTTGCCGCTGACGCGGCGGAAACCAACACCCCCACCCCAAAGGAATCCAACGACATGAAACCCACCGCCACCGTTGAAGAAGACATCATCACCCTGACCACCTCGGAGGGGGTCATCGTCATCAAGCTCGACTCCGTCAACTGCCCCAAGCACGCCGA
>RGYX01000042.1 GCA_010031845.1 Verrucomicrobiota bacterium | reverse complement strand
GCAAAAAGGACTCGGCTTGACGGAATAAATGGCCAGCAGGAGAGCCAGCGCGGTCATGGCTTTCTCTCCCCCCGAAAGCTGGGAGATGTTCTTGGGTTGCTTGCCTGGAGGCTGCGCCTCGATATCTATCCCCCCCTCCAGGGAGTCCTCTCCTTCGGTCATCTTTACGGTTGCCCGCCCACCGCCAAACAATTCGGCAAACAGCGTCCCAAAACTCACGCGGACCTTATCAAAGGTCTCCTCGAACAATAGTCGGGTCGTCTGATTGATCTTCTTAATCGCTTCTTCCAGTTGGGCTTTCGCGGTCGTGAGATCTTTTTCCTCGGTCTCCAGAAACTTCAGACGACCCTCAAGCTCTTCATATTCTGAAATCGCCTCGGTATTCACCGGCCCCATGTCTTCCATCTTTTCCCTCAATCCCTTGGCCTCTTCCTGGAGTTTCGCCCAATCCTCGTCACTCTGCGGCATGTCCTCTCCCTCGACCTTGGCATCCATAAGTCCCGTGGCGTATTCTCTTTGAAGACGATCGGCCAAGTTTTGCCTTTGATGGTCGAGTTGGGATTTTTTGAGCGCCAAGGAGGCTAACAGATCCTTCGACTTTTCCGCCTCCTGCCGCCAAGTCACCACCTCCTCCTCTTTCTGAGTTAAAATCGTTGCCTCATGATCCCGGGCCTCTTTCAGCCCTGAAGTCGAAGCTTCGATGTCCCTCGCTTTTTGACCGGCGGCCTGTTGGGCTTCTGTGGAAGTCTGGGCCTCCGTCCGCGCATTCTCCATTCGAACGCTGTCCGCGGTGATTCGCGGTGATTTCCTCCCTACGTTTGGCCACGAGGTCGGCCAACTCTTTTCGACGAATTTCGGCCGGCTGTAACTGCGAGGCACACAAATCCCTTCTCTGCTGTTGGGCCGAGCGCTCCACCCGACGCTCCGTCAGAAGATCGTTTAACCTGGCCTCTTCCGCTTCCGCCTGCCGCCGCCTCTCCTCGGCTTGCGTGGCTTCACCCTCCAGCCCTTGTTCCACGGAAAGATGCTTCTCCGCCTCCGAACTTTTCTCCGCCGCGGTTCTCTGATGAACCACGATCTCCTGCTCAAGCCGGGCGATCTCTGCGCGCCTTCTCCCCGTCTCCGAGGATAGACCACGCACCAAGGCATCGCGTTGGTCGTGCTCCCGTCGCGCCTCATCCCGCGCCTGGGAAGCGGATTTTTCGTTCGATCGGGCCCGCTCCAATTCGGCGCGGCCTTCCTGAATCTTTTCCTTGGCCTGACCCACAATACCAATCGCCTCTTGCACGCCCCCCCCAGCCCGTTCCAAAACGGCGTGCGCGGTTTCAAGTTCCTGCCGGCCCGGACGGGAGGGGCGGGTTCGACCGCGCCGTTGCCAGCCACGGGGACTGATCATGCGTCCATCGCGACAGATCACCGTCGCTTCCGGGCGGAGTCGATGGAGATTTCCGGCCTCCTCCCAAGTGTCCACGATGCAGATTCCGGCCAGAAGTCGGGGCAGGATCAGTTCCCAACCCGGTGCACCTTCGACAAAATTCCAGGCTCCTTCAGACCAATCGGGAAGGGCGGAGGAGGATGACTGCCGCGAAATCAGAACCCCTGAAGGACCCGCTTCCCCCGCCTCCAAAGCTTCCGCCATCCGGTCGAGATCATCGACCAACACTCCGTCCAAAACAGGCCCCAGAGCCAGAGCAAGTGCCGCCTCGTAACCGGGCCGGATTTTTAACGAAGGCCAGATCGCCTCCGCACCGCTTTGCCCCTTTTCCGTCCAGACCTTCAAACATACTTCCGCCTCGCCGGTCGAGCGCTCTCGGATCGCCTCCTCCCGGGATCGAGCCAGGGTTCTCTCGGCCTCGGCCTCGGAAAGCCGCTTCTCCGCCGCCACCAAATTCGCCTCCGCCCGTCGGAGATCCTCTTCCGCCCTTTGCACCCTCTCCCGCGCTTGCGGCACCAACGCTTCGGTCTCCTGATGGCGTCTCGCCAGCTCTTCCAATCCCATTTTCTCCCGGGACTCTTCGGCCTCCTTTTCTGAAAGTTCCTGGCGGACCCGTTCCAGCACCTCGCTGCGCTGCCGGACGGTAACCTCCTCGGCATGGGCCCGGGCCCTCGCTCCCTCTGCCTCCCTCCGCGCGGATTCCCGCCGGGCCCGGATGGATTCCATGCGGGAAACCGCCTCTTCCCTGGCCCGACGGGCAACCCCCACCTGCTCCTGCGCCTCCAGGCAGATCTGCTCTGCCTGCTGAAAATCCGCCGAAACTTTTTCCATCTCCGCGGTCAAGGAGCGGATGAGATCCTCCTGGGTGGAAGCCTGCCGCTCGGCCAAGGCGATTTCCCCCCGCGCCCTTTCAATGGTCGCCCCCAACTCTTCAGCCCGCTGGGTCTGCATGCTGGCCCTCTCCCCGCATCGCACTTCTTCGGCCCGGGCGGCCACCACTTCCCGCTCCGCTTCCCGCCAAAACCGGTCAGCCTCCTCCAACTTGGTCCTCTGAGATCGAACTCCTTGCTCGCAGGTGGCCTCGGCGGCATGGGCCCGCTCCAGATCCCCCTTGGTTTTGGCTTCGGTGTTCGACAACTCATCAATCTTAAGCAAGAGCTGGTCCCGTTCCCGGGCGGAAAGGGCGAGATCCAAACGCTTCAGCTTGTCAAAAATCTCCCGATGTCGCCGGGCTTTCCCTGCCTGACGTTGGAGGGATCCCATTTGACGTCTTACCTCACGCAAAATATCCGCCAGCCGCAAAAGGTTGGCCTCGGTTCCCTCCAGCTTTCGCTCGGCCTCACGCTTCTGGACTTTGAAACGCATCACCCCGGCGGCTTCCTCAAAGATCGCCCGCCGGTCTTCCGGGCGGGAAGAAAGAATCTGGTCAATCTTTCCCTGCTCCATAATGGAGTAGGCGGCGCGGCCGATTCCCGTGTCCAAAAAGAGCCGCTGGATGTCCTTGAGCCGGCAGTTTGCTCCGTTGAGGGCGTATTCACTCAACCCGTCACGAAACACGCGTCGGGTAATCTGAACCTCATGGTAATCCGTACCCAACACTGTTTCACAATCGGTAAACGTCAGGGAAACCTCCGCCATCCCACTGGCTCTTCGGCCGGCCGCACCGTGAAAGATAACGTCCGCCATCTCCTGTCCCCGCAACGCCTTGGCGGACTGCTCTCCCAAAACCCACCGAATGGAGTCCAAAATATTGCTCTTCCCGGTGCCGTTCGGGCCCACGATGGCAGTGATTCCCTGGTGAAACTCCAGAACGGTCCGATCGCAAAAGGACTTAAACCCCTCTATTTCCAACCGCTTTAACTTCATTGCCTCTCATGCCTACGCCCCATGACTTTTCACGCAAGAAAATCCAAGATGTTGTGTGAATACATTCTTAATCCTCTATTCATGGTAAATATCCTTTCTTGCTCACCCGCAAGGAAAGTGATTCAATGGGGTCGGTGGATGTTCCGTCCGATCGTTACTATGGGGCCCAGACGGAGCGTTCTCTTCACCACTTCCACATCGCCCACGACAAAATGCCGGGCCCGCTGATTCACGCGTTTGGCCACCTCAAAAAAGCCTGTGCATTGGCCAACCAGGAGCTCGGTCTTCTGGCCAAGGAGAAGGCCGATCTCATCGTCCGGGCGGCCACCGAGGTCGCAGACGGAAAATTGGATGAGCATTTCCCGTTGCGCGTTTGGCAAACCGGAAGCGGCACGCAGACGAATATGAACGTCAACGAGGTGATCTCCAACCGGGCGATCGAACTGGCTGGCGGAACGCTGGGGAGCAAAAAACCCGTCCACCCGAATGACGACGTCAACATGTCCCAATCCTCAAACGACACGTTTCCCACCGCCATGCATCTGGCGGCCGTGGCCCAGATTGAGACGGAACTCCTGCCCTCCTTGCAAAAGCTCCGTGACGGCCTCGCCAAAAAATCCTCCGAATTCAGGGATCTCATCAAGATCGGCCGTACCCATCTCATGGATGCGGTCCCGATGACCTTGGGCCAAGAGTTTTCCGGCTATGTCGCCCAGATCGATGCCGGGCTGGCCCGCATCAAGGCCTGCCTTCCGGAACTTCACGAGTTGGCGTTGGGCGGAACGGCCGTCGGAACTGGACTCAACACCCATAAGGATTTTCCCGTCAAGGCCGCGGCCCATTTGGCGAAAATGACCGGATACCCGTTTGTCTCGGCGAAAAACAAGTTTTACGCCCTTGCGACCCACGATCCGTTGGTCGCCGCCAGCGGAGCCCTTCGCACGCTTTCCGTGGCCTTGATGAAAATCGCCAACGATATCCGGTGGTTGGGATCCGGACCCCGGGCGGGCTTGGCCGAACTTCACCTCCCGGAGAACGAGCCCGGTTCCTCTATTATGCCAGGCAAGGTCAACCCCACCCAATCGGAGGCGATGACCATGGTTTGCACCCAAGTCCATGGAAACGACGCCGCCATCGGTTTTGCAGGATCCCAGGGGAACTTCGAACTTAACGTTTTCAAGCCGGTGATTATTCATAATTTTCTCCACTCCGTGCAATTGCTATCCGATGCCTGCCGCTGTTTCCGGGAATTCTGCGTGGAGGGGATTCAGGCCGATGCGGTGAAATTAAAGGAGTATACCAATCAATCCCTTATGTTGGTGACGGCACTTTCCCCGAAAATTGGTTACGACAAAGCTGCCGAAGTAGCCAAAAAAGCCCACAAGGAAGGCACCACCCTGAAGGAGGCCTGCCTTTCCCTTGGTTACCTCAAGTCGGAGGAGTTCGAAAAGTGGGTCCGCCCGGAAGAAATGCTTGGCCCCAAGTCATAAAACAGCCCCCCTTCCTCCAAGGCTCACAAACCACGACTCGGGCCGTTTTTTAGATCTCAACCTATCTTCTTTGGACCCAAATAAAACGGGATCCTGGCTCCCTGCCTTCGGGTGGTAACGCCTCAGGGTCAGGCAGATACAGACCCTTGCGTATGCCGGAAGATAATTCCAGTAGTACATGACTTTCCCTCAAATTACGCTAAATAAGCTCGATGCCTGATTCACCCACTCCAACTTCCTCAGGCCACGTCACTCCGCAACTTTTGGCCCAGCTAGCCGCCATTACCGGAAGTGAATTCCAATATGATCGTGCTTGCGTAGCGGTGCAAAATGCAGCTCAAACCGGCAACGATCCTCTTGACCAGCTTGTCAGCTCGGCAGCTGAGGTCTCGATGCACGTTTCCCCCATGCGGATGCCGCTGGTGGAGGCAATTTGGCAGGCGCACCACGACACCCCGGTGGTGATTTGGCACGCCCAAGAGTCTCGCTGGGTGGTGATTACCCATGCGGGACTTTTTCGTCTTCGGGTAGCTGAGGGTGACCACCCCACGCATCGCCTAACGGTTTCGCGTAAGGAGTTTGCTCGCAGTCTCGGCCTCAACAGTCCCGAAAGCATGGTCGAGGCCGCGGTGGTGCAGCCTGAGCGGCCTGCCCATGCAATGAGCTGCCATGCGCATGACAACCCCCGGATGAATCCCGCCAAACGGTTTCTTGCCTTACTCCAGGCAGAGAAACATGACATCCGCACCTTGCTCATCTTTTCTCTTTTCGCCGGAATTCTTTATTTGGCGGCCCCCCTGGCCGTGGATGCCGTGGTGAGTAATCTGGCCTTTGGCGGCCAGTCTCAACCTTATATCCAGGCATTGATTGTTCTCTCGCTCGCCCTTTTTGCCTGCATGGCACTTCAGGCCATGGTCACAGCCTTTCAGTATTACACGTCCGACATTATTCAAAGACGCGTTTTTGTCCGTACGGCCTCTGATTTGGCCTATCGACTGCCCCGAGTAAAAGCCGAGGCCCTGGAGGGGGTCCACGCCCCGGAGTTGGTCAATCGGTTTCTCGACATCGTCACCATCCAAAAAAGTACCTCCTTGTTGCTTCTGGATGGCATCAACCTGATCTTCAGCACCGTCATCGGGATGATCCTCTTATCTCTTTACCATCCCATCCTGCTCCTGTTTGTGGCGGTCCTTTTGATCCTGATCGGGCTGGCGATCTGGTTGTTTGGACATGGAGCCGTGGAAAGCAGCATCAAGGAATCGAGGATGAAATATGACTTGGTAAATTGGTTTGAGGAAATTGCCCATTTCCCGTTTCTTTTCAAGGGTCCGGGGGGTTATGGGCTGGCCTATGAGCGCGCCAATCAACTTGCGACCGACTATGTCCATGCACGCGCGCGGCATTTTCATATCCTCATGCGCCAAATTACCGGGCTGTTGACCCTGCAGGTATTCGCCGCCGCCTCCCTGCTCGCCGTCGGCGGATATCTGGTCATCAGCCAACAAATCACCTTGGGACAACTGGTCGCTAGTGAACTCATCATGGGCTCCATCGTCGGTGCTCTGGCCAAGATGGGAAAGAAACTGGAGGCCTGGTATGACGCCATGGCGGCGATGGATAAGCTCGGCCATATCTTCGATCTCGAAATTGAGAGAGAGGACGGAGAAAGGTCGGTCGAGCGCAGGGCCGGAGCCCACATCCAAGCCGATGGGCTTACCTTCGGTTATGACGGAAGCACGCTGTTTGCCAACCGCAGCTTCAGCATCCTACCCGGATCCCGCGCCGCGATCGTCGGTCCCCACGGATCCGGGGCCAGCACCATGTTGGATATTCTTTTTGGGCTTCGCCAACCCAAGTCCGGCTTTGTCACGATCGATGGTCTCGACCTGCGCAACTGGTATCTGGAAGCCCTTCGAGAGAAGGTCATGCTGCTGCGACGGGATGAGATTGTGGATGCCTCCATCATGGAAAACCTTCGCCTCGGGCGTAACGACATCGGGATGGATGAAATCCGATCCGCCCTGGCCAAGGTAGGCTTGCTGGATCAGGTATTGCATCAACCGGAAGGACTGAATCTCCGCCTGAAGATCGGGGGTGCCCCGCTCAGCGGAAATCAGCGCACCCGCCTTCTTCTGGCACGGGCCTTGGTTCAGCGCCCCAGTCTTTTGCTTGTCGACGAGCTTTTCGACGGGCTGGACCCTGAATCCCTGAATCAGCTCTCCGCCGCTATTCTAGGAAAGTCCCAGGCCTGGACGGTGGTCTTAACCAGCCGGGATCACGCGGTGACCCAAAAGTGCGATCAAATCATCAAGCTCGGACCCTGCCATCTCAGCGATGGCTCTTCCCCC
>RGYX01000041.1 GCA_010031845.1 Verrucomicrobiota bacterium | reverse complement strand
CGGTTACCTCGAGCTTCTGTTTCCCGAAAGGATCCAGCTTTAATCCCTGAACGATTTCCCATTTTCCCCGACCCAACGCCTTAATGGGAAAAGAGCACATCAGATTCTTGGGCACCCCGTAACTGCCATCGGAACAGACTGCCACACTGGTCCAATCTCCTGGTACCGTCCCATGGTGGAGAGTCCTCACGGTATCCACCGCAGCATTCGCTGCACTCGCCGCGCTGGACAAACCACGCGCCTTGAGAACCTCCGCCCCACGTTGCTGGACTGATTGAATAAAGGTTCCCTCCAACCAAGCCCTGTCTTGAATCACATCCGTCACGGGTTGCCCCCCGATCCTGGCATGGGTGAAATCCGGATACATGGTTGGGGAGTGATTTCCCCAAATGGCTAGGCGATCGACCTTGCTTACCTCAACTCCGGCCTTTTCTGCCAAGCGCGCCTTGGCGCGATTCTCATCCAGTCGCGTCATGGCAAACCAACGGTCCGGTGGCAGGGACTTTCCGGATTGCATCGCGATCCACGCATTGGTGTTGCAAGGGTTCCCCACCACGAGGACTCGGGCCTCCTTGGAGGCCACCTCGGCCAAAGCCTGTCCCTGTTGCACAAAGATTTTTCCATTCAGACCCAATAGGTCGGAACGCTCCATTCCGGGTTTTCTCGGGATGCTTCCCACGCAAAGCGTCCAATCCGCCCCCTCAAAGGCACGCTTGGGATCACTGGTGGCGACGATGTCCTCCAATAAAGGGCAGGCTCCATCTCTCAATTCCATCACCACGCCCTGAAGGGCGCTTTCCGCTTGCGGAACCTCCAACAATTGAAGCTTTACGCGCTGCTCGGGACCAAAAAGGCCCCCACTCGCAATGCGAAAAAGTAAGGCATAACCGATTTGTCCAGCCGCTCCGGTTACGGCTACCCGCATAGTCTGGCTCATGGCTTTTTCTTAGCCTCCACCGGCGCTGCGGGAAGCCTTCCCTCCGGAGGAGTTAAGGCATTGGTGCGGTAAGGCTGAAATTTAAAAATCACCTCGCCCGGACGGGCCACATTCAGGGTATCCCGTGACATTCTTTCAACCGTGAATGGATCATCCTTGAGACGACCCGCCTCTTCCTGAAGATTGGCCAGTTCCTGCTGTTTCTGGTTGATATCTTTCTGGAGAAACTCCGTCTGGGACTTCATGTGCTGACCCCTCTTCCATGTCGGATAAAATAGAGCCAGCACCACGGCCACAAAAAGAAGACCCACCAGTGAGTAAACCCAGGGCTGGACCACTCGCCAAAAATGTCCCTTGGCAGGGGGTTGACCCAAGCCACGGGGGTCAAACAGTCGAGAGTTGCCCGCCATAAATGGCTTTGGAGCCAAGCTCCTCCTCAATTCTCAGCAGCCGATTGTATTTGGCCAACCGGTCGGAACGGGAGAAAGACCCGGTCTTGATTTGTCCAGCGTTGGTGGCCACCGCCAAATCGGCTATGGTGGAATCCTCTGTCTCCCCGCTTCGATGACTGATCACTGCGGTGTACTTGGCGGAGCGGGCCAGTTCAATCGCCGCCAAGGTTTCGCTCAGGCTGCCGATTTGATTGACCTTCACCAAAATCGAGTTGGCGACCTTTTCCTGAATCCCCTTCTTTAAGAACTCCACGTTGGTCACAAAAAGATCATCTCCTACCAGCTGGGTCTTTGACCCCATCTTTTGGGTCAGGATTTTCCACCCATCCCAATCCTCTTCCGCCGTTCCATCCTCAATCGAGATGATGGGGTACTTCTTCTGCAGCCCCGCATAAAAGTCCACCAACTCCGAGGCTTTTAACCGGCGCTGATCAGATTTCTTAAAAACGTACTCCTTGGTTTTTCCGTCAAAAAATTCGCTGCTGGCCACATCCAAGGCGAAAAAAACCTGCTTGCCCAGGGAATAACCCGCTTTCTCGACGGCTTCGGCAATCACTCCCAGCGCGGCTTCTGTCGACTCCAGACGAGGGGCAAAGCCACCCTCGTCGCCGACCGCGGTGCCCAGCTTGCGGTCGTGCAAAATCTTTTTGAGCACCGCAAAAATCTCCGCTCCGCAACGAAGAGCCTCACGAAAAGTCGGCAGACCCCGGGGGACGATCATAAACTCCTGGAAATCAATCGGAGCATCGGAATGGGCACCCCCGTTGATAATGTTAGCCATGGGAACCGGAAGAACATTGGCTTTCTCCCCACCCAACCAACGGTAAAGAGGTTGCTGATGGGCGGCGGCGGCGGCTCGTGCCGCAGCCAGCGAAACTCCCAGGACGGCGTTGGCTCCCAGCGATTTTTTGTTCGGGGTCCCGTCCAACTCAAGCATGGCACGGTCAATCCCCTGAGTATCAGAAGCATCTTTCCCTTTCAGCAAAGGGGCGATCTTTTCCTTCACGTTGGCCACGGCTTGAAGAACTCCCTTGCCTCCATACCGTTTGGCATCCCCATCACGCAGTTCCAAGGCTTCATGAATTCCGGTGCTAGCCCCGCTGGGCACCATGGCGGATCCAAAGGCTCCCCCCTCCAGCAGAACATCGGCCTCGAGCGTGGGATTGCCGCGGGAATCAATCACCTCACGGGCGGTGATGTCTTGAATCCTGGTCCTCATCACAATGGGATTTCCGGAATCAGGAACGGTAGGCACGAATCGATCGGATGATGACCTTGGTCTTGGGCCCCTTCTCACTGGGAAGTTCAGCATGTTCCCCTGGTTTCTTTTGCACCAAGGCCTGCGCCACTGCGGTTTGGTAAGAGAGGATGCCCCGCTCTGGATCACTATCCCAGGCCCCCAGGATCGTAATGGTGTGTTTCGCACCTCCTTCAAGATGCTCATACTCGACCACCGTTCCAATGGCCACCTCTTCCCCCTTTACCCCGCTGAAATCTGTGCCCTGAGCGGCCACAATCATGGCCTCCAACTCGGCCTTGCGACGCATCAGCACGGCCTGCATTTCCTTGGCCGCTTTGAATTCGTGATTTTCCTTTAAATCTCCGTAGGAACGCGCCACCGCGATTTCTTTGCTGTTCGCAGGTATCTTTTTGCTGACGATCTCTTCCAACTCCTGTTTTCTTTTCTCGAGGCTTTCCCAACTGACAATGGGGGCTTCCACGACCGTTGTCTTGTTCTCCCCCGCCACCATGGCGCTGACCTCCGGATACAATTTGACCAAGGCACCGATCAAGGATCGCTTGTCCAGTTCCTCAAAGGCGGTTGAGGAGAGCGAAGCCCGGGTCACGTCCCGAACCTCCTCAGGCGAAGACGGGGCCAGCAAGTCCCGGATCAACTCCTTGTCCTCCAAAAGAAGATCCCGTAGACGCGAACCTCGGCTGGAGTCCGATAGTTGCTCTTTCTCCAACACCGCCAAAGCCGTCATAAAAAGCGCCGGTCCAGCCAACTTGGTCAGCTCGCCCGTGCGGTTCCGGCAAAGCCAAACGATCAGGTCGGGATGCGTAAGCCTCTCCCGTAAAAGTCGGTCCAGTGCTCCCTCCAATTCGGCCAGACGGGTCGCTTTCTTGAAACGCTGGGTGATGGCGTCCATCAGCCTTCCCGCAGCTTTGGGGAGAAGAGCCAAATGCAGTTCGGTCCAACGCTCCCCCAGTTGGTCGGACATTAAGTCGGCAAATCGCGGCTGCTTCCCTGCCGGCAGCGCCTCAATCACGAGGGCCAAGCGGTTGGGTTCCGTCGGCAAAATACCCCGAAGCACCGGCCCGGGTTCGGGAGGCAAGCCGGCAGAAACGGAAAAATCCGCCCGGGCCAAGGCTAACTCTGCGACCTGACTGATCTGACTCTTGGGTATTTTTTGGGCAGATGCGTCGATTAGTTTAAAGGCCTCCTCGGCCATCCCCTTCAGTTCCGTGGCGGAATGAGACTTTTGCAGCTTTTCTAAGGCCTCCATCACCCGCTTGGCTCCCACCGCCTCCCGCAAATCCTCCAACCCGCTCGACTTGGTTGCCGGGGCACTCTCAAGATATTGCAAAGGCTCGATCCTCTTGGCGGGTAAAACGAATTTGGGATCCTTTTTCATGGCCCGCTTGGCGGCTTCCCAGAACTTCTTCCACTCCTCGGGTTTGTAGAGGTGCGGGACAAAAGCCACTTCCAGCCTCGTGGTGGTTGCTTCCCGGCCCAGACTTTGGATCGCCAATTTCATGACTTCCCCGGGCTGCTTGGCGGCCAATTCCCGTACCGCACTTGGATTCTGCAGAATCTGGGCTTCGAGGTGCTCGTTCCCCAAGCTCTTCAGGGATTGGGCGGCATAACCAAATTCCATCGGATGCCCCTTTTTGCTCCGGAAATCGATGGTCAGGCTGCGCAAGGCATCGTCTTTGGATACGATTTTGCCTACGCCCCAACTGCGATGGTGACAAAAAGATCCAGGGGCAAGTTGGGCTAACTTGTCTTGGGTTTTTGGGTCCAGGCCTTCGGCTTCTTCCATGGCAGCTACGGGTTCGGTTTCGGTGTCGGCGGGCATTCAGAACAACATACGGAATCGTCCAACCCAAAAGCAACCGGAATCCAAGGGGCGCGCAACAAACTCAACGCTCGACCTCCCCAACCGAGGAGGCCGGGGCGGAACCTGCCGAATCCACAGCCACCACCCGGATCTGATCGGGAGACTTGATGTCCATCGAGGGTTTTCCCTCATACATCTTGATCAAACCCGTGACTTCCACCTCCTTTCCCTCGTAAGGGGATACTCCATCGGGAAAATCCTTCGCCCGAAGCACGCAGCTGAACACATGATTGGGAAACTTTCCCCCAAAATTCAAATAAGTGATTCCCTTGGCAGAGGTTTTTTGCCCATCCACCACCCCCTTGACCTTGGCCTGCTTTCCCTCCTGCGAGGCCGCCTCTTGCGGCGTAACCACCGGGATGGCAGGGGCGTCCTCCGCCTGAACCGTGAACGCCAACAAAAGAACCGCCAGGAACGCGTGAAAGATATTTTTCATGCTAAATTTTGCAACGTCGGCGGAGACGAGGCAAGCACTGCCTAACCCAGGCTCTCCTCAATCATCTGCAGGCAGGACACGGTGCGGGAATGCCGTGCTTCATCCCCTAACCGGCTGTAGCTGTTCAGCAAATTGACCAGCATCCTTTCCGCCGTGTCACGCGGAGTGGCCCGCATATACATCGGATTGGCCCATGCGGTGCGATCGGTTCCGAATTTGGCCGCCAAGTCATCGGCGGACATGACACCCGCCGCATGGAAGGGATCAAAAATCACTCCGCCGATTCCCGCGAGGTAATGCCCCGGGGTGTTAATCCCGTAAACATCCAAGCCGGCACGTTGACCGGCAAAAAGATAGACCAACGCCAAAGTCAGAGGGATCCCCATCTTGGTCTGCAACACTTTGTGGAGATAGCTGTTCGCGGGATCGAAGTAATTGTCCAAGTTCCCGCGAAACCCCTCCCGGCGGGCCAGAATTTGCCGCAAGGCGGAAATGGAATCGGTGGGAGAAATGCTGCGGTGGGGAAGATTTTTTTCCACCAACTGCCCCAACTCGTCCAGACAAGCCTTTCCCTCCTGCAGGTCGGCCTCTGGATTCTCTATTTGCGCCAAATCCCAACAAAACGCTTCCAAATCCTCCCAGTTTCGCAACTGGAATCCGGCAAGGAGAGAGCCATGGGAAGGCTCCTTGGGCTCGGTCCAAAAGCGAAGCAACAGTCGCGCCCGGGAACGAACCCTTGGATCAGGGGAACCGGCCAACTGCTCAACGAGAGGTCGATAAACCGTTTTTTGCGAACGCAGTTCACGAAGGGTGAGATCCGCCATGTCGGCGTCATCCCCTGCCAGAATTTTTTC
Source organism: Verrucomicrobiota bacterium (assembly GCA_010031845.1). Lineage (GTDB taxonomy): Bacteria > Verrucomicrobiota > Verrucomicrobiia > Methylacidiphilales > Verrucolacustridaceae > Verrucolacustris. The sequence goes on along the minus strand of RGYX01000041.1, from coordinate 1,369 downwards.
CACTGCCCTCGCCTGCTTTTCGTCGTGCGGGGCGTTCATCCCCACTTTACCCCTTGAATTGCACCGGGATTTCACCCCGTTGCGCTGCATGCTCCTCATCGGAACAACCCCGGTCGGTGGGCACATCCACCGAGGTCTGAATGCGTTGAACCAACCCTTGGGCCAACATCCAATTCTCCACCTCGTCCCCGCTGACGTCGGCCAACATGTGACCGTTGATCTCCACGCAAGGGGACAATTCCTGCCCACTTTTCTGAACCATCTCGATCCGTTGGCTCATGTCATTCCAGATATCCCGATCTTCGAAATCTAGGTTGTATTTCGCCATCACGCCGCAATGGGGCTTGAGATAGGCGATGATCTTCATTTTCGGTTGGTTCAAACTCATGATATTAAAATAGCCGGAAGGCTTGTTTTCGCAAGGGCCTGATTTTCAGGCTCCGGGAAGGGTTTCGGATTTGATATGAACCTCTTTGAGTTGTCGGGCCGTGGCCTCGGCCGGAGCCCCGCTCATCACATCCTGCCCTCGGGCGTTTTTAGGGAAGGCGATCACATCTCGGATGCTTTCGTGACCCAACAACAGGGCCATGAGCCGGTCGAAACCCAGGGCGATTCCCCCGTGGGGGGGCGCTCCGAATTGCAGCGCCTCGACCATGTATCCAAATCGGCTCTGCACAATATCCCCCGGCAGCTTGAGAATTTCCCGGAAGATCTTGTCCTGCACCTTCCCTTGGTGAATCCGAATGCTTCCCCCGCCCAGTTCCACCCCGTTTAAAACGAGGTCGTAGTGCTGGCCGCGAACCTTCTCGGGCTGGGTCCCGAGAAGCGGAAGATCCTCCTCCACCGGGGCCGTAAAAGGATGATGACTCGCCACCATATTCGGATGCTCCGGATCTTTCCTCAGGAGCGGGAAGTCGACGACCCAGTGGAAGTCGAGTTTTCCGGCATCTTTTTTCAATTTTCCAAGCTTCTCCAAATATTCGGCACAACGGATTCTCACCAATCCCAAAACCTCACAAGCCGCCACCCACTGATCCGCCCCAAAAAGGATCAGATCCCCCTCCTCTACCTTGAGTTTTTCCGTCAGCGATTTTCTTTCCGACTCGTTGAAGAATTTCACGATCGGGGATTTCCACTCGCCGTTCTCCACCTTGATCCAAGCCAATCCTTTCGCCCCGTGCGATTTGGCCAAATTGGTCAGGTCCTCGATCTGGCCGGTTGTGATCACCGCCAACCCTTTGGCATTAAAAGCCTTCACCACCCCGCCGGCAGCCACGGCGGATTGGAACACCTTGAAGGAGGAATTGCGGAAGGTTTCCGTCAGGTCAACGAGCTTCAGGTCAAAACGCCGGTCAGGCTTGTCTATGCC
>RGYX01000005.1 GCA_010031845.1 Verrucomicrobiota bacterium | reverse complement strand
GCCTTGTCCATAAAACTCATCTCCATTGGGTTTTCGCCCGCCAAAAACCGGTTGGCGATTTGCAGCAGCAGGGCGGAACCCTTGGGGGCTCGATGCCCCACCTTTTCTCTCAAATAATCAAACACCACGTGAAACAGTCCGTTGACGTAGCGGGTCGGGTCACCCCCCTCCCCAAAGACCAATCCCTCCCCTTGTTCCACGCCACGCAAAAAGGAGTCAGCGTCACGGGCCCCTTTCACCTCTGTCCAAACCCTGCCGGCATACAAGCCGCAATGGTCATTGGAGCCACCCATAAGGGATTTTTTCCAAGGCTCGGCATCCACCGGCTCAATCCCATGATCGGAAACAAGTTTCCGAATCTTTTCCGGGCTTAGGCTTCGCAGACAATCGCGCACCATCTCCTGACCGATTCGGGCCCGTAAACCATTGACGGATTCAAAGACCCGGAAAAGCAGCAGCAGTTTCTCAAAATGTTCCGGTCTGAATTTTCCATCCAGATTCAGGAGGGGGTGAGCTACGGCATGCACAATTTTCTCCTGCCTCAGGAATCTGGATAAATCGAGAATGTTGCCTCGTATCCTTTCCACCTCGACCTGCTGTCTCTCATCCAGATTCCAGGCCAGGATATGAACCTTGCAACGGTCCTCAGGGAAGTACGTTGTGACCTCAACGCCCGGGATAAACCCATCGCAACCACGAAGTTCCCGAGCCCCCCCAAGAGTGTTGTGATCCGTCAGCGTGACAAACTCATGCCCCTGCTTCCTCAGAAGTTCGTATAACCGGCGGGGCTGGGAGAGCGAATCAGGTATACCCGCCTTGCGTAAAATCCATTCGGTGGGGCGGTCGGAGTGCCTTGAATGAAGATGAAGATCACACTTGGACATGTTCGGAGTAAGAAACCGAACCATATCCACGGTCGGCCAACTCTTCGAGCAAAACCCCAACCTGTCGCCGGACCAAGGGTTCTTCCAGATCTCCGGGGTGCAAACTCAATCGCACCAAGTCCTGGCCAGCCCAAATAGACTTCCAGACGGAATGCCAACGGAAGGCCAAAAACCTTCTCCACTCGGAACGCAGGCTGTACACCCCTGCCCAAGCTGGTTCCCGTACCCCATCCACCAGATGCACCAATTCCCTTAAACGGCAGGTGTAGGCAAACCCCTTTCTCCTCAAGATGGGTTCCAGGGAACTGGGATAAAGCCAACCGGGCGCAACGAAACCTGCCGCAGTCCAACCCAAGCGTCGCCAAATTGCCAAACCAGCCTCCAACCGCCTCTCTGCCTCATCTTCGGGGAGATTGAAAAATTCCGACTCTTGGTTGCTGTAAACGCGGGTCCACCACCACGAGTCTTTCGGCAACCCGACTCTGTCGTGGAAGTAGCCATGAAGCGCTAAATCGTGACCCTGTCCCTGCCATTGACTTAATAGATCCACACTTTCGGAGCATTGGTCGATGCAGCATCCATGATGGTACTCCGGAACCACCAAGATGGAGGCATGACCCGGGCAACGGGAAAGACAGAATTCGAGCTGTTCGGTAATCTGACGCCTGCTCCCGGGATGAAAATCATGCAAGGAAAGCAGAAGCTTTCGCCCACCTTTTTGATACCTTCTACCACCCTCTTTTTGCAGATCCTTTCCGTAAAGAAGAGGAAACTCCGCCAGATCCTTGACCACCGTGCAGAGAAAAACCTTTTCCTTTGAGTGTTGACGAAATTTGGTGACTTCCTTGCGGTCGGTAACCCGGAAGCCGTAACGGGCAAACATTCTCTCCCCCCGGCGATCTCCCCGGGTCACAATCTGACCATAAACACAGCGCACGCCGGACTGCCCCATGAGCCTCAGAAAAGCATCAATCAGAGTCCGCACGGCCTCCACACTCCGTACGCTGGGCAGAAGATTGACGTGAAAATGAGCCGCATCTTTGGGTTTTTTGGGAGTCTCCCGCCAACCACAGAAAAACAACCAGAGGAGGTATTTTCGGCTCGCGTGATTGTAGGAAAAAAGAAAACCCATGACGGCTCTGCCCAACCATCCGGGAAGTCGATTCCAAATAAATCGATCATGTTTCGCGGGATTCATGGAGGCAGTCAAATAGCCCTCTAGGGCGCCGTCCTGGTTCTCCAAAACAAAACAGCATTCCGGCTCCGCATCGGTATACGGAGAAGTTAGAAAGTCGTTGAATAACTCCCGGTCCTGAAACACGGGGTCGATTGGATTCCCCAAAAAACCCGTGTCCCCACAGATTTTCCGCACATGGGCACGATCCTCTTGGTCATAAGGACGCACCCGAAACCCCGAACGGGACTTATCTTCCGTTGGCATAAACCTGCATCTGTCGGGAAAAGGTCTTTTTCCAGCTAAAGTTTTGGCTGACAAAATCAGCCGCCTTCTTGCGATCAGCGGTATGCAGATTCCTTACTTTTTGCACCACCGCTGCCGCGAGCCCGGTGCTACTACGATCCAAGGACCAGCTACTCCGATCGGCGGCCTGCTCATCCATGGCTCCCCCTTGAAAAGCCACCACGGGACATCCGCACCCTTGGGCCTCAAGCAAAACCAAACCAAAAGTCTCCCAGCGCCCCGGGTGAACCAAAAGATCGGCCGCCCGATACCAGTCCGCTAGTTCGTGTGGGTGATGTAAAAATGGGATTCGGCGAACCTGGGGCGTGTGATGGCAGAATGTTTCCACCGCATCGGTCATCTGGCCGTCCCCGATCATCACTCCCAACCATGGCTCCTGGCGGAGCTGCCTGATCTTCAACCACGTCCTTAACAGTAACGCGGTATCTTTGTCCGGGGAAAACCGCCCCACGTAAAGCAACACCGGACGATCCGTGGGTAATCCAAGTTTGCGACGGATTTCAAGGCGGTCTCTGTTCGAATCCTCACAATAAACTGACGTATCTACTCCCAGGGGAAGATGGATCAATCGTCGCACCCCCCAATGGTCCAATACCCGCATCAGATGCTGGCTTCCCACAAAGACTCCCTTTCCTTTGTCGGCAAGATTCCTGAGATAGTCGCCGGCCACACGCTCCACCCATTTTCGTGCCCAAGTTCCGGCAAATTTTAGAACCGTCCTCAACATGGCGTCAGGAAAGTGGGAATGGTAGAACATGTAAAAATCCGAGCCCCTTCGATTGGCCCAGTTCCGCGCCAGCATGGCGGCATGGTAGGGATCACCGGCTTCGACGATTTCCGGGTTCTCGCGGTACAGAATTTGCAGAAGGGAGGGCAAATCCAGCATCCATCGATAGCGGGACGTTCGATTCACCAGGGGGCCTCGAACCTTCCAGATTTTCCCGCGCCCACCCTCCACCTGCTCGGTTTTGGATCCCGGAACGATCATCAGGTGTTCGTAGGGAGTCTCATCGATGATGAATTGGCGTTTGGCCTGAAGGTATGACTTCACGCCACCTCCCAGGGGAGAGTAAATTTGCGTCAAATCACAGATCTTCATCCAGAGGTGCCTTGATCATGCCTCCATCTCTGCTAAATAGAAAGTCTATGAGGCGGAACGATTTTCTACGCCTGTTAGCCATGGCGGGGGTCGGATGGGTTACCCCCGGCCGGTCTCAACCCAATCAACCCACGATCGAGGGTGAATTTGAGATCAATCCCCACTTCATTAATAGCGGACCCGGGTTCGGCAACCGCCTAGCCCTGACCTTTGACGATGGCCCCACCCCGGGGGTCACGGAGCGGGTTCTGACAGAACTCTCCAAGCGGAATCTCCATGCCACCTTCTTCTTGATTGGCTCCAAAGTGGACACCTCCCCCGATCTGGCCCGTCGGTTGGTAGACGAAGGTCACGATGTGGCCAACCACTCTTACACCCACCCACGGTTGGCAGGGATGTCTGATGCCGCCGTGGAGCAGCAACTCTCCCGTACCCAAGAAGCCATCACCCGCGCCACCGGAGTCACCCCGGTCTGGTTTCGCCCTCCCTATGGCGCCTTTCGAAGGGAACAAGGCCCGATCGCCTCCAAGATGGGACTGGGGGTTGCTTACTGGTCTGTGGATCCCAAAGACTGGTCACAACCGGGAAGCTCAACCATCACTCAAAGGGTCCTCTCCGCCAGCCAACCCGGTTCCATTATTTTGCTGCACGATCTACATCCTCAGACAGCCGATGCGGTGCCCGCTATTTTTGATGGTTTGGTAGAGAGAGCTTTTCTGCCGACACCGTTTCACAACTTTGTCGGCATGCCCTACGCCTGATCTAGGTCTTTCCAGCCCCTCTCCAGATCGTTCCAGGAAGGATTCTGGCTTCCTTGGCCACCAAACTACCTGGGTTGACCACTGCATTACAGCCAATGGAGGCGCGATCCCCGACCATCGCGCCAAATTTTCTCAAGCCCGTCTCCACCAGTTGACCAGACACCCGGACCCGGATGGCTTGGCCGTCCAAACGGTAATTGGAAAGGATGACCCCGGCCCCAAGATTCACTTCCCGACCGACCACGGAATCCCCCACGTAGCTAAAGTGCGAAACATGTGCCCCGGAAAGCAGGACACAGTTCTTGAATTCACAACTATTCCCCAGCACACAACCATCACCGGCGATGACATTTTCCCGGATATAGGCGCCGTGACGGATTTCACAGTTTTTTCCGATCCAAGCCGGACCCCGGATATATACCCCTGGCTCCACGATGGTTCCCTCTCCGAGAAAAACATTCTCCCCAATTACCGGGGCGCCGATCAATTTGGCCTTGGAACCTTTTTGCAGATACTTCTGCAGATAAGAACCGATTCTTGGTAAAACCTCCCAGGCATGCTTTACCCCTGCGTAAAGGGCTTCATGGTTTTGGCCATTCAGGTCAAAAAAGTCCGATAAAGCGGTTCCCATGTCATCACCCTGCCCTGACCCGGTGCGGTTCTCAAGCCTTGTGGCGGAGAGCTTGCCGCAGCGCGGTGCGGGTCAACTCCAACTCACCATCCCCATGGGCCGCGGAAAGGAAACAGGTCTCGAACTGGGAAGGAGGGAAATACACCCCGCCATCCAACAACGAGTGGAAAAACAAGCTGTAGGCTTGGGTGTCGCATCGACGCGCCTCCTGCAAATTTCGGATGACCAACCCAGCTGGACAGAAAAAAAGGCAGAACATTGACCCGATTCGGACCCAGGTCGCAGGGGCTCCTGAGTCCTTAATCTCCTGCGCCAACATTACTTCAAGAGCTTTGCCTGTTTTTTCCAGTTTTTTATACACATCTCCACGTGCGAGAACCTTTAATTGCGCCAACCCGGCGGCCATGGCCATCGGATTGCCCGAAAGGGTTCCCGCCTGATAGACCGGCCCATCCGGCGCCAAAAAGTCCATCACTTCAGCTCTGCCACCAAAAGCCCCCACGGGCATTCCGCCACCAATCACTTTTCCGAAGGCGCTCAAATCAGGACGAATCCCGTAAATCTCCTGCGCCCCCCCGGGCGCCAGGCGAAACCCGGTCATCACCTCATCAAAGATGAGTAAAGCATGATGTTTGCGCGTAATTTCCCTCAAGAAGTGCAAATAACCTTTAGCCGGCAAAATAAGACCTGCATTGGCTGGAACAGGCTCCAAAAGAACGGCGGCGATCTCCTTGCCATACTCTGCAAAAGCCGCCTCCACCGCTGTTTCATCGTTAAACGGAAGTACCAAGGTGTCTTGTGCGGCACCCTCCGTAACGCCGGCGCTGTCCGGCCGGCCCAACGTCAACGCCCCCGAGCCGGCCGCCACCAGAAGGGCATCGCTGTGACCATGATAGCAACCGGCAAACTTGATGATTTTAGTTCTTCCCATGCAACCTCGAGCCAAGCGCACACAGGACATGGTGGCTTCCGTTCCGCTATTGCAAAAACGGATTTTCTCCAGTCCGGGCACCATGCGGGTAATCATTTCAGCCAATTCCACTTCCCCTTCATGGGGCGTCCCAAAACTCAGTCCCTTACCGGCAACACACCGCACCGCGTCCACCACTTCCGGATGGGCATGACCCAGAATCGCCGGGCCCCAACTTCCCACATAATCAATGTACTCTTTTCCATCAACATCCTGAATTCTCGCTCCTTGGGCAGAGGCCATAAAGATGGGGGTTCCTCCAACCGCCCGAAAGGCCCGCACCGGGGAATGAACCCCCCCCGGGGTGACTTTTTTAGCCCTCGCAAAGAGTTCCCTGGATCGATTGCCTCCGCCCTCTTTCATGGTGAATCCTAGCCTGGCTTTACTTCGCTCATCCATCCCGATCCATGCTAGTTGGCCGCAAAGTCGGCCCGAGCCCTGCTCTCAGCCTCCATCAACCCGGACCAACTTCCCCATCCTTCCACCAACAGCCTCCGGGCATCCTCCTGTGCTTTTTGCAAAAGGGGAAGATCGGAAGGCAAGCGCGCGTGCCGGAACCTCGGTAAACCGCTCTGATCATCTCCCAAAATATCCCCAGGACCGCGCAGGCGAAAATCCTCTTCCGCGACCTTAAATCCATCGCGATGCTTGGCCAGGAATTCCAAGCGTTCGCGGGCGAATGAACCACCTGCGCGTTGAATGAGGACACAATTCCCATTCATCCCGCCCCTTCCTATTCTTCCGCGGAGTTGGTGAAGTTGGGAAAGGCCCAAGCGATCTGCATGATCAATCACCATCCAATTGGCTTCCGGCACATCTACCCCCACCTCCACCACGGTGGTAGCGACCAGCACGGAGATAACTCCGGTTCTAAATCGATCAAGTACGGCTAACTTTTCTTCCTCCTTCATTCGGCCATGGAGTAAAGCTACCCGGCCTTTCCCCAGAATCCCGCACAGCTGTTCATAGGTGCGCTTCACCGAGGCTTCGTCCGCCGGATCCTTAACATCCTCTCCCAATCTGGGTACCACCACGTAAACGCGATCCCCCGCCTGGACCCGGTCCTTAAGATGCGCCCAGATCTTTTCCACCGCGGAACCGTCCCGCACATGGGTCTTCACCTCTCCGCGTCCGGGAGGCATTTCCTGCAACAAAGAAACATCCAGATCCCCGTGAAGCAATAGATTGTAGGTCCGGGGGATGGGAGTTGCCGTAAGGACCAACAAATCGGGCCGCTCCCCTTTGGCCAGGAATGCCGCCCGCTGTTTCACCCCAAACCTTTGCTGCTCGTCAATCACACATAGAGAGAGCCGGGAGAGTCTGGTCTTTTCCGCAAACAGGGCGTGGGTCCCCACCGTGATGCGGGGAAAAAGACCTGCCGGACCGGGCTTCGAATCTGAGGTCCAGGTGACAATCTCCAAAACCCCCTTCGGCATGATTTTTCGAAGGGAACTGGCATGTTGCTCGACCAAAAGGGTGGTCGGAGCCATCAGCGCCACGTGGGATCCGGACTCCAATCCACGAAGAAGGGCGTGGGCGGCCACCAAGGTCTTGCCGGAACCCACATCCCCCTGCAGGAGTCGATGCATAGGTCGGGCCAGCTTCAGGTCTTCATCAATTTCCTGACAGACCTTAAGTTGATCCCCGGTCATCATCCAAGGGAGAGATTTCCTCCAAGCTTGCACCAATTCCCGGGTCTTCTCCGGTCGTTCGACACAAATTGCCTCCCTGGCCGATCGCCGCACCTTGAGGGAAAACTGGATTCCCAGAAGCTCCTCATAAGCGAGCCTGCGCCGGGCCATCTCTACGTTGCGTAAAGTCTCGGGGAAATGGAACGTCTGCCATGCTTGTTGCCGGCTGGGCATATCCTGGACTCCGGGAAACGCCTCCCGGACCTTGGGGGGAAAGTGCTTTAAATAATGATAGAGGATGGATCGCACACGTCTTTGATTCAGTCCCTCAGTCAGCGGGTAAATGGGAACCACCCGATCCAAATGGATCCCCTCCTCTCGCCCTTCCTCCACGGTCTCGGTCTCTGGATGAGCCAGAACAAAGACGCCCTTTTTTTCCTCCATTCTTCCGTAGACAGCCACCCGTTTCCCCTCCGGAAATGCCCGGGCCATGAAAGGCAGATGATAAAAAACCAAGCGAACAGGATTCCCCAGCACTTCCTTTCCGTCTCCCACCGCCAAGTCAACCTCCACCATACAGCGCCGCCCCCTCCATCGGTTTAGTTTTGACCGAGTTACCGTTCCTTGAAAATGGACCGGTCCCTCAGGCAACCCCTCCCGCGGGTGCCAACCTTGCCGACGATCTTCGTGTCTTCGGGGTAGATAACCCGCCAACTCCTCGGGACCCTGAAGCCCCAACTTGGTCGCCAACCCCTCTGCAGCCCGGAGGGCTCGCGCCTTCTCAGGGCTTAACGCCAGTCGGCCATCCGCCACCGGGGTCCATCCGTGTATTCATCCCATTCCCAAGCTCCGGCCAAGTCAAACACCGGTCGATCCGGCGGACGCCGAGCAAAATCAAAACCGACCACATCAAACTTCCGATCTCCTGCTTGGGCCCGGAACTTGAGGTGACGCTCGGCAAAAACCCTGGGTGACCCAGCCAGTTGCACTCCATCCAACTGAAAGACCGGCTCAGGGTTCCCTTTGCCAAAGGGGGCCATCTCCCCGACCGCCCGGGCCATCTCGGGAGTCAGGTGTTCGGGCAAAAGCGTCATTTCGATGGACAAACTCCTCTCAAATATTTCAGGGGGCACGCTTCGCTCCAGCCAAGCACTCAGAATGCTTCGAAACTCCGCCACCCGGTCAGCCTCGATCACAATGCCCGCGGCCCCCTCATGCCCGCCAAAACCTTTCAGGCATGGACTGCAAGCGCGCAAGGCATCCATCAGGGAAAGCCCGGGAAGACCCCTCCCACTCCCCTTTCCGGCACCCTGCTCGTTGAGCGCGATAACAAAGCTGGGGCGATGGAATTTTCTCACCAGCCTCGCCGCCACAATGCCCACCACCCCAGGATGCCATCGATCACTTGCCGCTACCAACCCCAACCCACCCGGCTCGTTGCCGAGTTGCTCCTCCGCCTCTTCCAGGGCCATAGCTTCCAATTCCTGCCGCTTGCGGTTTTGCAGGTCCAACTCGCGGGCTAACCGGGAAGTTTCTGTTGGATCGTGGCTCAGCAAAAGATCCAAACCGGCCGTGGCCTCCCCCACCCGGCCACCCGCATTGATCCTTGGACCCAGTTGAAACCCCAAAGTGAAGGGAGTGGGTGCCCGGGTGCCCGAGCCACTAACCTCCATTAAACGCCTCAATCCCGGATGAGTGGTTTGCGCCAGCCTCTTCAACCCTTCCCGCACAAAGATTCGGTTATCCCCCTGAAGCGGCACCAGGTCGGCCACCGTCGCCAAAGCGACCAGATCAAGCACACTTCGCAGATCAAACCTCTCGCGCTCCCCATCCTTACGCAGGTAGGCATGACAAAGTTTAAAAACCAACCCTGCGGTGCAGAGATGATGGTGCGCATCCGCTTGTTGCGGGTTAATCATGGCATCCGCTTTTGCGATATCCCCCAACTGGTGGTGATCCACAATCAGAACATCGATCCCCAGTTTCTTGATACGGTCCACTTCCTCGCGACTGTTGGTTCCGCAGTCCAAAGCGATAAAGAGTTCGGGTTTAGGCCCGGACGCCAGGGCCCTTTCCAATCCCGCCAAAGTCAGCCCATACCCTTCCGCCTTTCGATCCGGAATAAAGTGACCCACTTTCCCCACCCCCAGCGCACCCAAAAAGAGGCGAAGAACACTGGCACTAACAATCCCGTCCACATCGTAGTCGGAATAAATCAACATGCGGCTTTTGGACCGGACATGGGCTTGCAAGAGGGATATGCCTGCTTCCATGCCGGCAATCTCCTCGGGAGCGGATAAATGGGCCAATTTGGGTCGGAGAAACTGCTCCCGAACAGGCCCCTCACCCAAACCCCGCCGCTCTAGCAGTTGGGAAATCACATCCCCAGGGAGATTTCCCGAAGCGGCATGACTAGGGCTTCCGGTCCAGCGCATCTCTATGGGATAACGCCCCTCCAGCCCTCCGCAAGACTTCGCTCAACCCGAGCCGACGAGGCGGGATTACTTCCTCCGGTTCCCCGCCAAGAGCGCGATGGGACTCGCAATAAAGATCGAGGAGTAGGTACCCACCACGATTCCAATCAGCAGAATCAGGGCAAAGTCGTTAATGACCCTTCCACCGAAAAGGAAAAGCACCAGGACCGCCAAAAACGTGGTCCCTGAAGTCAATAAGGTGCGGCTCAGGGTCTGGTTGATCGCCAGATTCATGGAGGATTCCCGGTTCCCATGGAGCCCACCGCGGAAGGTCTCCCGGATGCGATCAAAGATCACAATCGTGTCGTTGATGGAATATCCGGCCACCGCCAGAATGGCTCCCACCATCGGCAGAGAGAGTTCCCGGCCCAGAAGAACAAAGATTCCTAGGCTGATGAAAACATCGTGCACCAAGGCCACGATGGCCCCCAAAGCAAAGGAGGTTTCAAAACGCCAGGTGGTATAAAAAAAGATCGCGATCACCCCAAGCACCAAAGCAATCAACGCTTTCTTCTGCAGTTCGGCACCCACCACCCCTGCCACCTTGTCCAACTGCAATGGTTGAAAACCGGCCTGAGGAAAATCCTGAGCCAGTTTTTGACCGGCTTTCTCCCCGTTCCCAAAGGATGTCCGCAAAGAGAGAACCTCCTCCCCCCCCACGGGGCTGCGTTGATACTGAGCCACCTCCGCCAAACTTCCCAACGAAGCACGAATCTGTCCGTCATCGATCTTTTGGCTGAACTTAAAAGTCACCAGATCCCCCCCGGTGAAATCCACTCCCAGAGCTTTTTCGCCACGGACCCCGGCGGCCACAATACCAGCCACCAGCAGAAGTCCGGAAAACGCAAACGCCGGACCTTTCCACTTTAAAAATTGAAACTTGGCATCATTCAGAAACTGCATCATGTGCAGGGCGGATTTTCCACCGATCTGAGAGACCCACTCCGCACCCGTCCGGCTCACGACCAAGGCGGCAAACAAGCTGGAGAAGATTCCCAGGCATAACACGGTGGCAAAGCCTTGGACCGGTCCGGAGCCCTGCCAAAAAAGCAGTGCGGCCGCGATGACCGTGGTCACGTTGGCATCCAAAATGGAACTGAAAGCCCTTCGGAAACCGGAGTCTACCGATTCCAACGCGGTGCGGTGGTGCGTCAACTCTTCCCGAATTCGCTCAAAAACCAGCACGTTGGCATCCACCCCAATACCAATCGTCAGGATCAAACCGGCCAACCCGGGCAAGGTCAGGGTAAAACCGAACTGGGCGAGCAAACCGAGCAAGACCAGCATATTGATCACCAAACCGAAGACGGAAACCAACCCCAGCCAGCGGTAATAGATTAGGGCAAAGAGTCCAACGGCCACAATACTCACCCACCCGGCCAGGAATCCGCTTCGCACCGAACTGGCCCCGAGGCTTGGATCCACTCCCCGCTCATCCACGATCGAAACCGGATTTTCCAGAGGGTTTTTCAATACGCTGGCCAACTCCTCCGCCTCCGTTGGCGACATGTTCCCGCCTGAAATTTCACAACTCCCATAAATCGCGCTACGAATCACGGGCGCGGAATACACCTCGCCATCCAGGATGATGGCCATGCGTTTTCCAATGTTCTGCTCCGTCAACCGACCAAATCTCTCCCGACCGTCGGAATTAAACTCAATAATGACCACCGCACGTCCCAACTGATCCACACTCCGGAATGCGTTGGCCACGCTTTTTCCAGAAATCTCCGAACGCCGCCTAACCACAATCGGGGACTCGTTGACTTTCCCGTTGGCTTGGCGGTCCCGCAGTTTCAAGATCTGATAGTCGATCGGAATTTGGGGTGCACCCCCTTTGGTCTTTTCTGTGAGTCTTTCGCTCTCCGGATGCACCATCGCAAACTCAAGCTTCGCCACTCTCTCCAGTTGATGCCGGTAAGAGGTCTTGTCAGCCTCGCTGACCCCGGGGATCTGGACGATAATCCGCTTCTCCCCCACCGGTTGAATGACAGGCTCCGCCACCCCCACCGAATCCACCCGCTTCCGGATGACTTCCACCGCTTGGTCCAGGGAACTGCGCGTGGTATTCCCCGCCAACTCAAGCAGGAACTGGGTTCCCCCGCGAAGGTCCAGCCCCGGCTTGATCGTGACCTTCCACTGCCCGCTCTCATCTTTCTTAAAAAGGGAGCTCAAACAAAGACCGCTTAGCGCCAACGTTAAGGCAATACTGAGCTTGATCCTCTTTTGACTGTCTCCCGCGAGAAAGTATCCAATCAACAGAATAAAAAAGGCAATGCTGAGTCCGAATTGAAGGGCGATCATGATTAGAATTCCTTTTCCTTAAGTAGCGGATTTTTCCTCTGCCGCTTTTTCCACGGTGGTGATGCTGGAACGTAACACCTCGATCTTCACGTTGTCCGCCACTTTCAGCACCACGACCTGATCCTTGAGGTTGGACACGGTTCCATAGATTCCACCAGCCGCCACCACCCGGTCACCCGTTTTGACCGCCGAAATCAGCTTTTCCTGCTCTTTTTGTCGACGCATTTGCGGGCGCAACAAGACGAAATACATCAACGCGAACAAAACCACCAACGGAAGCAGCTGAACCCAGGCGGGCGGCGCGCTCCCATCTGCGGGAGGAGGAGCCATCATCAAGGGCCAGCCGGCCATCCAAATTGCTTCAATCTTCATGTTTGTCCTGCTCCTTTTCTTTTCCGCCTCTCCGATACCTCCCGACAAACTCGCGGGACCACTCGTCCCAACGTCCTGCCAGAATAGAAGCCCGGGCCTGCCGGACCGTCTCAAGGTAGACAGAAGTTCCTCCGCCTTGATTAAATGTTGGATATAGGCACGACTGAAGCGCGTACAAGTATAACAGCCACAACCATTCACGATGGGCTTTTCATCCCGCGTCCAGGTGGGCTTTCTTACGGACTCCGGCCCTGTCTCCGTACAGGCGGTCCCATTTCTCGCTACCCGGGTGGGCAAAACACAATCAAACATATCCATCCCCTTGCCAATCATCCGGACAATTTGGTCCGGGTGGCCCAAACCCATGACATATCGCGGCCGATCCGCCGGAAGAAAGGGTTCACTATGATCGATGGCCGCCATCATGAGATCCTCGGGCTCCCCCACGCTCACCCCACCGATCGCATACCCGTCGAATCCAATCTCCTGGAGAGCCTCCAGGCTTTTTCGCCGCAAATCCGGATAGTCCCCGCCCTGCCCGATCCCAAAAAGCAGATTCTGCGTGCCGGACGCCCGTTGCTCTTCCCGGCAAATTTTGGCCCAACGCAAGGTCCTCGCGAGACTCGCCTCCATTCTCTCTTTCTCACATGGCCAAGGCGGGCACTCGTCAAACGCCATCATGATATCTGATCCCAAAACAATCTGGGCCTGGATTGCCTCTCTCGGCCCGAGGAAAAACTTCTTTCCGTCCACATGACTGGAAAACATGACTCCCTCTTCTGAAACCTCCCGGATCTTGGCCAAGCTGAAAACCTGAAATCCCCCGCTGTCTGTCAAAATGGGCCCATCCCAGCGCATGAATTTGTGTAGTCCCCCCATTTCCTTCATCACCTCGAGCCCCGGTCGGACGACTAGGTGGTAGGTGTTCCCCAGAATGATCGGCGCCCTCATCTCAATCAGCTCGTCGGGACTTACCCCCTTCACCGAGGCCTGGGTTCCCACCGGCATGAAGGCTGGAGTGGGGACTTCACCATGCTGCGTCTTCACCACCCCAGCCCGGGCCTTCCCGTCCGTCTTATCTAAATAAAAAACCTCACCCGCACGCTTCATGGCACAATCACCTCAAGACCCTTGGGGATGATGCGGAACTCCACCGGCGTCTCTCCGCAATACTCACCATCCACCTCGAGGGCGATCTTCTCCTCTGCCTGTACTTTCAGGGAAGAAACCTGCAGGTAGGTCACCTCAGGCAGCGAGTTAGGACCGCCCAACAAAACAGCCTGCAAATACCAAAGCAGGTCCAGCGGACCGGATCTGGGAAACACGCAAACATCCAGCAATCCATCCGCCATGTCGGCCTTGGGAAAAAATTGGAAAGGGCCGCCATAGTGACGTCCGTTTCCGATCAAGACCATGGCTCCCCTGATTTCCTCTCTTCCCTCGACCTCAACCCGCAGCACGGGGGCGGGCGCCACCATCAGCTGGGCGGCTGTCAGAAGGTAGCTCCAAGGACCCCAGGCCCGTTTGGCGTCCGGATGTGTGCGACGCACAGTTTCGGCATCCAAACCGACCCCCGCTAACTGAATGAATCGCCTGCCGTTGGCCATTCCCAGATCCAATCTCTTTCTTTTGCCCGCCCGGATGATTTCCAGCGCCTTGTCCAGGCTTGAAGGAATCCCCAACTCCAGCGCCAACACATTCATGGTTCCCACCGGCAAAACGCCGAGAGTACATTTCTCGGGATCCAACCCGTTCAACACCTCATTGACGGTTCCGTCGCCTCCCGCCGCAATGATGGTGCGATAACCCTGTTCCGCCGCCTCTTTGGCCAACAACTCTCCATGACCCACCCGTTCGGTCAGAAAGATCTTCGCTTCCGGAACCAGTTTCACCATCTGGTCAAGGGTTCGCCGCGCCTGATCCCCCTTGGCGGCAGGGTTCAGGATGATGCATAACTTGTTTTGTGCCGAAGAAGCCATCCTCAGGTGATAGAGAAAGAAACGCCCCGTGTCATTCCCGACGGGGAAGCGGTTTTCTGCGGATCACTGGCGGCATTCATTCCAGCCGTCGGCTGGAAGTCCCACCCCTTTCCGGCTTACGTCCCGCGCAGGACCGCGTGCGGGCCGCTGTCTTTTCGGCTTTGGGGAATCTGGTTCCCCAATCCAGGGTGCTGGACCTTTTTGCCGGAACCGGATCGTATGGCCTCGAGGCCCTAAGCCGCGGAGCGTCCTCCGCTCTTTTTATCGAACAAAACAATCGCATCGCGGAGGCCTTGCGCAAGAACCTGACGTCTCTGAAGTACGATTCCCAGGTGCTGGAAAGTCCGGCGGAAATTTGGATTCCCCGGGGCTCCGAAGCCTCTTTCGACCTGATTTTCCTTGATCCACCCTATGATCAACCCAGCCAGGAACTTTCCGAATGGAAAACTGTGGCGGGCCTCCACCGACTTCTAGCACCCGGGGGTCGGGTTATTTGGGAACACTCCCGCCAATCCACCTGGAAGGCCACCCGTCCTTTAGAGGAGGTTTGGCGCCGCGAATATGGCCAAACCTGTGTCTCGTTTCTCGTTCATTCCACGGGTTCTTGATTGCATCCGCTTCGTTCGTTGACTCGGGCCTCTCTTTTTCGCTAGGGTTTTCGGCTTAAATCTATGGCTTCCAAACACAAAATCGCAATCAATGGATTCGGACGGATTGGCAGACTGGTTTTCCGGGCTCTCTGCCAGCAAGGGCTTCTCGGGAACAAATTTGAAGTGGTCGCCATCAACGACCTCGTTCCCGCCGACAACCTCGCCTACCTGGTCAAATACGATTCGACCCAAGGCCGCTTCCACCTCGACGTCTCCAGCGCCAAGTCCTCCCCCTCGGTTCAGGAAGACGATGTTCTGGTTGTGGATGGCCAAAAAATCAAGTGCCTCGCCGTCAAGGAAGGCCCCGCGGCCCTGCCCTGGAAAGAACTCGGTGTCGATTTTGTCATCGAGTCCACCGGACTCTTTACAGAGGCGGATAAAGCCAGGGGACACATCACGGCCGGTTGCAAAAAAGTGATCATATCTGCTCCTGCCAAAGGCGAGGACATCACCGTGGTCATGGGCGTGAACCACCCCAAATACGACGGAGCCAAACATCACATCATTTCCAACGCCTCCTGCACCACGAACTGTCTGGCCCCCGTGATCCACGTACTTCTTAAGGAAGGTTTCGGCATCGAAGAGGGTCTGATGACCACGGTGCACAGTTACACCGCCACTCAGAAAACCGTCGATGGCCCTTCCCGCAAGGATTGGAAGGGGGGTCGCTCCGCCGCCGTCAACATCATTCCTTCCACCACCGGTGCCGCCAAGGCCGTTGGGCTCGTTTGCCCTGAAGTGCAGGGAAAACTCACTGGGATGGCCTTCCGCGTACCTACCCCCACCGTCAGCGTGGTCGACCTCACTGTCCGCACCACCCAAGACACCTCCTACGAGGAAATCTGCAAAGCCATGAAGAAAGCCTCGGAAACCTACCTCAAGGGAATCATGGATTACACATCGGACGAGGTTGTCTCCTCCGACTTCATCCACTGTCAGGCCTCCAGTATTTTTGACGCCGGGTCGGGCATCGGCCTGAACAAGCGCTTCTTTAAGCTGGTCAGCTGGTACGACAACGAGTGGGGCTACAGCAACCGCTGCGTCGACCTCCTCCGCCACATCGCGGGCTGATCTTCCGTGGCCA
>RGYX01000040.1 GCA_010031845.1 Verrucomicrobiota bacterium | reverse complement strand
TGCGGGGACTGGGGAAGAGCATAAAATTTTCCCGGATTAAGACGGGAAGGAACCAGATACTCCCTCGCCCCCTCCGGCGTGCTCTTGAACAGCACCGGGGTCTCAATTTCGTAGAACCCCCTCTCATCCATATACCGCCGGACGGCCAGGGCCGCCCGATGCCGCGCGCGGAGCGCTTCCGCCATCGCCGGCCGCCGCAGATCCAGATAACGGTAACGTAAACGCAAATCCTCGTTCACTCCCTCTTCATCCAGGGGAAAGGGTGGCGTTTCACTTGGGTTCAGTACCTGCAAACCGGAGGCCAATACTTCGATTTCCCCTGTCGCCAAAGTGGTGTTTTTCGTTCCCTCGGGCCGCGGGGAGACCTTGCCCGTGATATGCACCACGAACTCCGAGCGCAGGGCGTGGGCTGATGTGGAAACCTCCGGGGCCAACGCCGGATTGAAAACGATCTGGGTCACCCCTTCCCGGTCCCGGAGATCGATAAAGATCACCCCCCCATGATCCCGTCTTCCGGAGACCCAACCGGCCAGGTGAACCTCTTGGCCCGCTTGCCCCATCCGGAGCGCCCCGCAACTGTGCGTTCGTTTCATCAGGCTAATACCTTCGCCCAATCCCCCGGGCTGGGCTCAAGGCAAATCGATCCGTCCTTTTGCCCGATCCATCGTGCTTCCCCTTGACGCCGGGTGGAAATCTCCTTGAAACCCACTTTTCCATCCTTCGCTTCCCGCCCCACCAGCAGGGCCCAGCGCGCGCCTTTTGCCTCCGCCAATTCCAGTTGCTTGCCCCATTTGGGGAATCCCGGTTCATAATCGACGGCAAAACCCGCCCGACGAAGACTGCCCACCATGGACAGCGCCAAATCTTTTTCCGCACCCTCCGCCACCACAAATAAATCCGCCCCCTCCTGTTTTCCCGACTCGATTTTTTTATCGCGAAGAAGTTCGCCCAACACCGCGTCACCCATGCCAAAGCCCGTGGCCGGAAGATCCTCCCCGCCCAGTTTTTTCAACAGGTCATCATAACGCCCCCCTCCGGCCACCGCCCTCAGCTTGCCCGCACGGTCGTGTACCTCAAAAACCACCCCAGTGTAGTAAGCCAATCCCCGGACGATCCGGAAATCCGTTTCACACCAATTTCCGTATCCCATCTTCCCGAGCGCACTTTTGATTTCACCCAGAGCCTCGGAATCGTGCACATTTCCCTCCCAAGCCTCCTCCACGGGCTTGGCTAACGCGCCAAGTTTTTCTTTTCTCTGTTCCGGTGTGGCTCCTTCCAAACGGTCCAATACCCTCAAAACCCCGGGTTTGTTCTCCTCCTTCACCCCATGCTTCTCAAGGAAGCGGTCCCACCAACCCCGATCGCTCATCTTCACCACCACATCCTTGGAACCCAGCCCAAGCAACGACAACCCCAGACATAAGGTGGCGATCAATTCCGCTTCCGCGCAGGGACTTCTCTCCCCGACAATGTCACAATTCCATTGATAATGCTCCCGGTGACGACCTCGTTGCGGTCTCTCATAACGGAACAAACGCGGAATACTGAACCACTTGATCGGTTTTTTGTAATTCCGATGTTGTCCGGCCACCATCCGGGCGAAGGTGGGAGTCATTTCCGGGCGTAACGCCACCTCCCGGTCCCCTTTGTCCTTAAAATGGTACAACTGACCCACAATTTCATCCCCGGATTTTTCCGTATAAAGCTCCAGTGACTCGAGTTCGGGCCCCTCATATTCAGAAAATCCGCTTCGCCGTGAAGCCTCCCTCCACGCCGAGAAAATTCCGCGAAGGGATGCGTGTTCGGGCGGGTAAAAATCCCGGAAGCCCGGGAGGGGCTGACCTGTCATTCTACCGCTCCGATCCCGGAGCGGACCGTCAGGACTCCGCCGACGGGGATTCGTTTCCGGAGGCGGTAATCGCCGCCGCCAGCTTGGCGGAATTGCGGATCAATTCCGCCTTCATTTCCTTGCCAGCCTTGAACTTCACCACCGCCCGGGCCGGGATAGGCACATCCGTCTCCGGCTTGTTCGGATTCCGACCAACACGCGCTTTGCGGATTTTGATCTCAAAAACACCAAAATTGCGCAGCTGTACCGCATCGCCCTTTAAAAGGGATTCTTTGACGTGATCGAGGGTTAACTGAATGACCTTCAACACGTCCTGCTGGACAAGATTGGTTTCATTGCTGATCCGTACCACGAGGTCTCTTTTGGTCAGGTTTTCCATATCTGCCTATCTTTAGGGTATTTCCGTTGATAGCCAAGTAAATTTTTAACCGTTAGGGGTTTATGTAATTCCCTAATCTAAGTCATTGATATGACTACCTCTTTTTCCATTCGACTTTGGGGGCCACGGGATCCCCGACTGCCTCCGAGAAAGTGCGAAAATGAGTTTTTGCAACACAAGCCAATCCCTCTCTTCCTCTCTGCCTGAATATTTCCTCAGCCATTTTTTTTACCCCTGCACCGCAGCCCTTGGCCAAATCAAACCCGACCTCAGCCGATAACTTGGCCAGCTGACGCACAAACTCCGACCGGGCCAAAATACTGGCAGCGGCCACCGCGATATCACTCTCGGCTTTCGTTCTCTGTTGCAACTGAATCTCCACCCCCTGCCTTCGCAACTCCCCCTCCACCAAGCGCGGATCCCCAAACTGGTCCGATAGCGCCCTCGGGCACTGCGGCACTTTGGCATGGAGATTGGCAATCACCTTGCCATGGGCCCAGGCCAGCAACCGGTTTAGGTTGCCGAATTTCCGGTAAAGCTCGTTGTAGCGGGGGGGCCCCATGGTCACCACTTCCATTCCTCCGCGAACCGTTTTCCCAATCTCCTCCGCCAATTCGGCGATCTTTTTATCCGTGGAGATGGTCTTGCTGTCGCGAACCCCGATTTCCACGAGACGGTCCGCTGTGTCCTCATCCACAAAAACACCCGCCACCACTAAAGGCCCAAAAAGATCCCCCTTCCCGCTTTCATCAATGCCAAAATGGGGGGCATACATCTCCGGATTGCGGATCTTTTCATATCCCAGCCGGGCCTCCCCCAACACCTCCGGCTCCAGGGTGAATTCGATAAAATCCTTCGCCTCTTTTCCCGCCACCACCAGCTTTCCGCTCAGGTAGGCGTGCATTACGCATTTGCCTTTTCGGGCGGTGAAATGCCCGTACTCCAAGGGGGAAAACTCGAATCCTTTACCCTCGGCCACCTCACGCAACCGCCGGACTTGGGCCTCGTCCAGCTTGTGGGTAAACATTGTCTCAGCCATGTCCCCCCACCATAGAACCTCCTCCCCTTCGATCGATTCCAAAATCCGGAAAACCCTGCCCCGCCTTTACGCCTGGTACCGGCGCCACCACCGGCCTTTGCCCTGGCGCCGAAATCCCACCCCCTACCGTGTGACCGTCTCGGAGTTCATGGCCCAACAAACACGCATGACCACGGTCGTTCCGTACTATCGCCGCTGGATCCGCCGTTTCCCCCACTGGTCTTCTTTGGCCAAGGCCCCACGAAGACTGGTGTTGCGCCAATGGGAAGGCCTTGGGTACTACCGTCGGGCCCGGTTTCTTCATGAACTGGCCCGTTCTGTGGTGCGCCGCCCCGACCGCCGCCTTCCCTCCAATCCTGAGACTCTTCGTTCTCTTCCCGGGATTGGTGACTACACGGCCGGTGCGATTGCCAGTATCGCTTTTGGGATCAGCGAGCCCGCCTTTGATGGAAATGTCGCAAGGGTCTTGGGCCGCTTACTGGCCCGCAACGGTCGCTCCCCGGACACAAAAACCCTAAGAAGCATCGCCGGAGAGTTGGTCCCCAGAAAAAATCCGGGCATCCATAATCAGGCTCTGATGGAACTGGGGGCTTTGGTATGCCTTCCCAGAAAACCGCTTTGTCCAAGATGTCCGTTTCATAAGGTCTGCCCCTCGGTCAGCCACCCAATCCGCGTGCCCACAAACCGGCCCAAAGTGGCGCAAATAAAGGAATCAATTCTGGTCATCCGTCGAGGATCCTCGGTCTGGCTCACCCGTCATCACCCCCAAAATCGCTGGCGGGGTCTTTGGCTTTTGCCCACCACCACAAAAACCAAGCCCGGCTCCCAACCCATCCACCGCGCCACCTATCCCTACACCCGCTACCACGTTTCGGCGGACGTCCACCTCGCCAACCGATCCAGCACCCTGGAACCAGGCCGTTGGTTCCCGCCTCATCAACTCAAACTGGCGCCTCTCCCGGCCCCTCACCGGAAAATCCTCCGACACCTAGGGATCGGCTAGATTCTAAGGGGGATCAGGGATAAGATGGCTCCGTGTCTCCCAACCCCCCCGCCAAAAAGCCGGCTACTCCCACCATGGGGGATCGAAAGAACCAAAAAAAGAAGTGGCTCACCCTCGCCGCCCTCATTACTTCCACCCCTTTTCTCATTGCCATCGCGGTTCATCTGATCGCCTTGTTGGCGGTGGGCAGCGTGGTCATTTTCAAAGGCGGAAATCCCCTGGCCATGTTCAGCGGGGAGAAAGTCGATGCCGGCGATGCCGGACCCGAATCCCCGGCTCCCCCTTCCAACGAGGAACCCTCCCCCCAGGAGGAATCAGCCCCCATGGCGGAAACCACCCCCACTCCCACCGAAATTACGGAAACCTCTGAAATTCTCTCCCTCTCTAGTCCCTCTCCCACCCCCTCGTTTGCTCCCACCACTCCCACCAAAACCGCCACTCTTCCATCCATGGGATCAGGCAGCTCAGTCAACAAGGGAGGATCCCCTGGAGCGGGAGGCGCCAAAAGAGCACGCACCGGAAAAGGCTCGCTGTTTGGATTCGATGAAACGATGGAGGATGATCTCATCGGAACCATGTA
Organism: Verrucomicrobiota bacterium; assembly: GCA_010031845.1. Classification (GTDB taxonomy): domain Bacteria; phylum Verrucomicrobiota; class Verrucomicrobiia; order Methylacidiphilales; family Verrucolacustridaceae; genus Verrucolacustris. Next base: position 2,425 of record RGYX01000040.1, on the reverse strand, counting down.
CGACCTGAAACTGGACGCCACCGGAAAAAAATCTACCGGCCTCGGAAGCTCCGACACCGACTTTTACAAGGCCGTCAGGGGGCTTTTGGCCGGCAACCGCGTCAATGAATCCGCCCTCCGAAAATATTTCTGTGTTCCCAAGAAGCTCGGGGCCACCCAAATTTTTATCCCCTCTTGTGATGCAGCGGAGGCCCCCAAGGTGTTTCAAGTGGCCGACAAGGTGAAGCCCAACTACTGGGTGATTCATTACAAGGGAAGGTTTTCCGCACCGGTCTCCGGCCAGTATCGCTTCGTCGGTAAAGCCGACGATCTTCTGTGGGTCGCGGTGGAGGGCCGCACGGTTTTGGAGGCCCACTGGGACAATCAAAACTTCCTGACTAGCTGGAGACCCAAGGATCATGTGAACGAACATTCGATTTACGACTTCATGGGAGGCAACACCGACGGGGACCGACAGCGGGCTTACCTCACCTACGGGGATTGGATGAATCTGGAGACCGGCAAACCGAAGGATCTCGAGATCCTGCTCGGCGAATATGGGGGAGGAAGATTCTTTGGGGTCTTGATGATCCAACTACAGGGGCAGGAAGACAAAAAAGGCAAATCCAAGGAACGGCCCTTGATCCCACTCTTCGTGACCGCCGAGCCGAACGCCCAGCAGAAACAGACCATGCGAAACTCAAAATTGGAGTTCCCCCGGGAAATCGCCGTTTTCGCAGCCAGCCAGAAGGGCGGAAACACAAACCCTGCCGAACCCGTGAAGGAAAACACCACCCCCCCTACCCCCTCGAACCCTGAAAAGACGGATACCGCCAACGAACCGTCCTATGAGGAGGGTTGGAAAGAAGAGAAGGCAGGCGGAACCGGATTTGGCAATTGGACCCTGAAAAGCAACGGAAATCCTGAAAAGAAATCCTATGCTGGTTTTTATGTGGCCAAGGAGCAGGAAAAACCGGGAATCGCCCCCCTGGCTACTGCCGGAAAAGCTTGGGGCATCTTTGCCGATGGTGAGGGCTTTCAGGAGGCCTGTGCGTTCCGCCCCCTTACCTCCGCCCTAACCACCGGCCAAAGATTCAGCGTGGAAATCATCACGCCCAACCCCAGATCCAATTCCGGCTCGACAGGCTCCATCGGTCTATCCCTGCGGAGCGGAAATACCTCCGAAAAACCGACCGACTATAATCAGGGTGCCCGCTTCGAATTCACCGCTTTGGAAGGCAAACCGAACTATCAGATTTTTGATGGCAGCGACTCCAGCGATTCGGGATTTCCCGTTTCCGTGGGAGGTGTCCGGCTGGAATTTACACTGAAAAGCGACGACCTCTATGACCTTAGGATAAGCCCGCTGGGGGGCGGTTCTCCCACGGAGCTGAAAGGCCGCAAGTTGGGAGGTGCCGCCGGCTCATCCTTGGAGAGTCTGGCGATCTTCAACCGGGATTCCGAGGCCAATGCCTTCTTCAATAAACTAAGCGTCAAGCCGTAGCCGGAATTTCCAAAGCCATCACATAAGGGGATCCCTCGCCCCCTGCCACCAAGACATGCGTGCCGGCCGGAAGTTGGACCTGATTCACTCCAAAGGCCGGACCGACGGAAACTCCACTTACCTCGTTTCCCCGTTCACTCTGTTCATCCCGGAGAAAAATCCCCCCATTGTGGGATTCGATCCTGAACTGCACCGTGGAAAGCCAATGGGGAGGTTGCTCGTCCAATAAAACCATCTCCGTTCCGGCCAAAACTCCGGCTGGACCGGGATTTCTACCGAACACCAAAGGGAGTTGATGCTCGCTTACCTGCTCTCCCCACGTCACCTGATCGCCTACCCTCCATCCCATCCGAAGGAGGATCTTGGCGCTGCTTTTTGCAACGGTGGCGACGGTCCCGTTCGAGGCTGGTATCTGGGTCGCACGAACGCCCGGGGTTCCCGACTCAAACTTGTCCAGCTTCTCATTCGCTTTGCGCAGGCGTTGGGCCAAAACGCGGGAAACAATGCTCCCCGGGTGATCTTGGCCATCGGATCGTTTGTCCATAAGATCCTGGCCCGTCATCCCATAAAGAAGACATCTGCCTTTGGCGGTGGCCGTAGCGGATCGCGGAAGGTTCTGGATCACCCCCATCTCCCCGATCACCTCTCCCGGACCGACCCGTGCCAATTCGCTGGGCGCCCCCCCCGCTTCCTTGGTCAGCACCACCTGACCGCTTCTCACGATATAAAATTTATCGCTGGGCTCTCCTTGTCGAAAAATCACCTGCCCATCCCCGAACCCAATCGTGGCTTTGCGAATCCCAGCATTCACCATCTCAGTCTGGATATAAGACCAGATAAAACGGCCCAGCATTCCCACGCCGCCGCCCGTGGCCACCGCCATGCAGTTCGTGGTGAAATCACCGGAAAAATCCATCGATCTGCCAAAAAGAGGCTGAATGA
>RGYX01000039.1 GCA_010031845.1 Verrucomicrobiota bacterium | reverse complement strand
GATCGTTTCGCCCAGGTTGTGCGGCGGGATGTTGGTCGCCATACCGACCGCAATGCCGGTACCTCCGTTGACGATCAGGTTCGGAAAGGCGGCCGGCAGAACAACCGGTTCGGTCAAACGCTCGTCATACGTCGGGACAAAGTCGACCGTGTCCCGATCCATATCGTTCATCAGAGCGGCGCCAAGATGGTGCAGACGGGCCTCGGTATAACGCATCGATGCGGGTGGATCGCCGTCAATGGATCCAAAGTTCCCCCGTCCCTCAATTAACAGATGCCGTGTTCCCCACCACTGACCCATGCCCACTAAGGTGGGATAGATCGCCATGTCACCGTGGGGGTGAAAATTACCCATGGTTTCACCAACAATCTTCGCGCACTTCACGGGCTTGCGGTTGGGTTGCACCCCGAGGCCATCCATGGCGTACAGGATCCGGCGCTGGGAAGGCTTGAGTCCGTCGCGGGCGTCCGGCAAGGCGCGGGAGATGATGACCGACATGGAGTAGTCGAGAAACGACTTCTGCATCTCGTCGGCGACGTTGATTGGAACAATATTTTCTTTCATCAGGGCCATGATTGGGTTTTCCGGGTCTTAAACATCCAAATTACGCACGTTGAGGGCATTTTCCTCGATAAAGATCCGGCGGGGCTCCACCTCATCCCCCATCAGGGTGGTAAAGATCTCGTCCGCCTTGGCGGCATCCACCAAGTCCACTTTGAGCAGTTGACGTTTCTCCGGATCCATGGTGGTCGTGAAAAGTTCTTTGGCGTCCATTTCACCCAACCCCTTGAATCGGGTGATCTGCACTCCTTTCTTCCCCACATTTTTGACGGAAGTAAGAATTTCAGCGATCGAGAAGATCGGAGTCTTGCTGGGCTTGTCCCCCTCGCCCTCCACCAACTCAAAGAGCGGCTTGTCTTGAGCCGAATAGTGGTCCATGGCCAACCCCTTTTTGGCCAAGCCTTGCAGAGTCTTGGTAATGCTGGCGGCTTCGTAAATTTCGTAAATATGAGCCTTCGGACGTCCCTTGGCTTCCTTGCTGTCCGACTCCTTCTCCTCCTCCTCGTCCTCATCATCATCCTCGATCCCCATCTTTTCCCGGAACTTGGCAACTTCCTTGTCATCCTTAAGGAATTCAAACTTTTCTTCCGTCTGCTCACGAATTTTGGCGATGTATTTCGGTAACTCCCCGCTCTTGGGATTCTGTGCCTCGAGATAATCCTCAAACCTGGCCCCACGACGGGTGACGGCTCGGGAAAGCCTCTCCAACTCCTGCAGGGACACCAGGATGTCCAGCAACTGGCTCTTGTTGTAGGCTTTTTTGTCGGAGAGGCGCACCAAGGAAACCTCTTCCGTGCCCAACTCGATCAGGATCTTATCAAGGGTCTCGGTATCCTGGACATACTCCTCACGCTTTTTTCGCTTAATAAGAAAGAGCGGAGGCTGTGCCACGTAAATATAACCTTGGGCCACCAGCTCCGGCATTTTTCGATAAAAGAAAGTCAGGAGGAGTGTTCGGATGTGGGATCCGTCCACATCGGCGTCCGTCATGAGAATGATCTTATGGTACCGGAGCTTTTCCATATCAAAGCCGCTTCCAGTCTCTTCTTCCTTCTTATCCGTCGTCGTGCCGATCCCTGTTCCCACCGCGGTGATAATGGTTCGGATTTCATTATTGTTTAACACCTTGTCAATCGAGGCCTTCTCCACGTTGATCAATTTTCCACGGATCGGAAGAATAGCCTGAGTGCGCCGATCCCGGCCCTGCTTGGCCGAGCCACCTGCGGAATCTCCCTCCACAATATACAGCTCGCACTGCTTCGGATCCCGCTCGGAGCAGTCGGCCAATTTTCCGGGCAACCCCCCTCCGCTAAAGGCACCCTTACGAATGGTCTCCTTGGCCTTGCGAGCAGCCTCACGTGCCCTGGCGGCTGTTAAGGCTTTTTCAAAAACCTTTTTACCTACGCCGGGATTTTCCTCAAAGAAAGTCAGCAGGCCCTCATAGACGCAGCTCCCGACAATTCCCTCGATCTCCGCATTCACCAGTTTGACCTTGGTCTGCGCATTAAAGCGGGGGTTCGGCAGCTTCACACTGAGGACACAAATTAATCCCTCACGAACATCCTCCCCGGTGATTTTAGGATCCTTGTCCTTCGAAAGATTCTTGCCGGATGCGTATTGATTGATGGCGCGGGTCAAAGCCGAACGAAAGCCCGAAACGTGGGTCCCGCCGTCCGGATTCGGAATGGAGTTGGCAAAGGGCAACAGGGTTTCGTCGTAGCCATCGTGATACTGAATGACGCAATCAACAAAGACATCGTCCTTCTTTTTCTCCACCACGATCGGCTTGGGATGGATGGGCGACTTGGCTTTCACCATCTGCCTCACGAACTCCTCGATGCCGTCCTTGTAAAAGAAGGTCTCGGTCTTTCCGTTCTTGTTTTCGTCGGTCAGAGTAATGGACAACCCGGGATTAAGAAACGCCAGTTCGCGCATCCGTTTGGCCAAGAGATCGAACTTGAACTTGGTGGTGTCTTTAAAGATCTCGGCGTCCGGCTTGAACGTGATCTTCGTGCCGGTTTTCTTGGACTTACCGGTGACGCTCAGCTTGGAAGTGGTTTTTCCCTGGGCGAACTCCATGTGGTAGAGCTTCCCATCCCGGGAGATCTCCACCTCAAACCACTCTGACAAGGCATTGACGCACTTGGCGCCGACCCCGTGCAAACCGCCGGAGTACTTGTAGGCCCCTTGGTCAAACTTTCCTCCCGCATGCAGGTTGGTGAGCACCAGCTCCACCGCCGGAATCTTAAACTTTGGATGCATGTCGACCGGAATGCCCCGTCCGTCGTCCGATATGCTGATCGATCCATCCACGTGGATCGTGACCTCGATATGCTCGCAATGGCCGGCCAGATGCTCGTCGACCGAATTATCCAAAACCTCAAAGACGCAGTGATGAAGTCCACGTTCATCCGGGTCCCCAATGTACATTCCCGGCCGTTTCCGAACCGCATCCAACCCCTCCAGCTTATCGATTTTCGAAGCGTCGTACTTGGATGTTACGACCTCTTTCTCCTTGGCTGCCATCGATCGAAGGTATCGAAAAGGGCCCCTTCGACAACCGAAAAAATACTTTTTACTTATTTACAAGTAAATGGCTTAAAGTTACTTACGGATTTTTTTAGGACTCCGCGCTGGGGCCACATCCAGCCACTCAAGAAGGAGCCGATAGGCCACCGCCATCAAGGTGGCCCCAAAGAATATTCCAAGAAATCCGTACGCCAAAAATCCTCCGATCACTCCCATGAAAATAATGCCAAAGGGCAAATTTGTCCCCCGACTGATGAGATAGGGCTTGGTAAAGTTATCCACCAGACCCACCACTCCGATTCCCCAAATCAGATTGAAGATCGCCCAACCGGTCCTGCCCTCGGCGAAAAGCCAGATGACCACGGGTAGCCAGACGATGGCCGTGGAAAGTTGGAGACTCAAGCCCCGCCTGCAAGGCCGCGGTCCCGAGAACGCCGAGCATCACGCTCCGGATGGTGCGGGCAGCCAAATCCAGTAACTCACCCCCCTCCGGACCGAACAACTTACGCAAACTGGTGTCGGCCACCCGGGTCAGACTCTCCCCTCCATGAAAAAGAAAACCACAGAGGATCAAGGCAAAGGAAAATTCCAGCAGTCCCACGCCGATCCTGCCCGCGGCGCTTCCCAGGCGGGTGGCGATCTGCCGGATCAAGGGATCAATGTCGCGAAAAAACTTCTCCCGATCCTTCGACAGAATATTCCATTTCTGAAACACAATTTTTCCGAAGGGATATTCCTTCAGCCACTCGGGCGCGGGAGGGACCTCCTCCTTGGAAAACTCCATCAGCTTCTGGGAAACGGGTCGCAACGATTGCGCCGTCACCGCCACTCCATACGTGACGGGCAGAAGACAAAACACTGCCACCAATAGACTGGCCAATACGGAGGCCAGCCCTCTTCGCCCACCCACTTTGGAAAGAATCCAAAGAAAGACCGGCCAGGTAGCCACGGTCAGAATCACCGCCCAAAGCAAGGGACCAAAGAAGGGGCGCAAAATGTTGATGCATGCCAGGGCCAACAAACCGATGGCCAGCCCTCCGGCGACTTTCTGGAAAATCGGATCCCGGGAAATCATCGGATCAGCATTCTCGCTCGGCTGAAGCGACAGGCAACCTCACTTCTTGTCGCGGCCTCGCCATTTCCATCGCAAGGGGCATCCGCCGAGCTGAAAATGATCCCGACTCGGACATCAGGGCCGGACTGTTCACAAACCCCATCAGGGTGGGAAGAGGGCCCTCCACCTGGGTGGCGTAATAGACCCTCAGCTTTTTTCCGGATTTCACCGGAGTGCTCCTCGCCTCCGTGGCCCGCAGAAGAACCCGATTGAGCTCCCCGGTGCCAATCTTCAGGGAACGAGCCTTAAGCATCAAGGTGACCGCTTCACCCAGGCTCGTGAGACCGGTTTTCTTGACCGAACTAAGGAAAACCACCGGAACATCCGGAAGAAAGAACAAGCCACGCCGCAAGGCCTCCTCATACTCATCTTGAAAATTTGCGCCACGGGTTTTCTCTCCGCCTTGCGCGGCCAAATCCCACTTGGTCACGGCCACCACACAGGGTCGCAGGGCTTTTTGGATCAGTCCGGCGATTTTTTTCTCCACCAAACCAACCCCTTGCACCGCATCGACCGCCAAGACCGCCAAATGACATCGGTCGATGGCATGGGCCGTCCGACCTCCCATAATTTTCTCCAAGGGGTCTTCCACCCGCCGCTTCTGTCTTAGGCCCGCGGTGTCGATGAAAAGCACCTCATGCTCCCCGATCCGGGCCGGCACATCCACCGCATCCCGGGTGGTTCCCGCCAAAGGAGCCACCATGGTCCGATCAATCCCCACCCAGGCATTCACCAGGGAGGACTTGCCCGCATTCGGGCGCCCGACCACGGCGATTCGGGTGCGATCATCTTTCACCCGATCCTTTTGGGCCCAAGCCTCCCCGATGTGCTCCATCAGATCGCCTACCCCGAGACCGTGCTCGGCGGAGACAGGCATTCCCTGCCCGAATCCCAAACGCTGAAACTCCAAGCTTCTTCCTCCTTGGGTCCCGGGGTCCATCTTGTTAATCACCAGCGTGACTTTCTGCCCCGCCCGACGGAGCCTTTTCGCCACCTCGGTATCCAGGACATTCAAACCCTCTCTTCCGTCGACCACCAGAAGGACCCTTTGGGCGGAGGCGATCGCCAGGTCCGCCTCGCGCTCCACCGCCTCCTGAAGTCCACTCCCGTCCTCCAGCCCCAGACCGCCGGTATCGATCAAAACAAAAGGTCTTCCTTCCCATTCAGCATCGGCGACCAGCCGGTCGCGCGTCACCCCGGGGCGGTCGAAGACCAGGGCAATCCTTCTTCCGCAAATCCGGTTGAAGAGGGCGCTCTTTCCGACGTTCGGTCTTCCCACGATGGCCACGACCGGCCGGGAGGATTCATCCTTGGCCGGGTTCGCCATAGGTGCTCGTGTGTAAAAGTTTCCAGCCTTGCAGGACGTAAACTCCAAGGGACATCAAGGTCACTCCCCCAGCCGCCCAGATCACCGGCCGGATCCAGGGTTCTCCGGGAAAAAGTAATCCCAGCAAAATGACGGCGATCTGGAAAAACGTGGAGACCTTCCCCGTCCAGTGGGGACGGATAAAATGGTAATGATGAACCAAGGTTCCGACCAACAAGGTTCCGGCAACCAAAATCAAATCCCGGGTCACCACCAAAAGAGGAAACCACAGGGGTAAACGCCCCTTTCCGGCAACGCCAATGGTTCCGAGCAGTACCACGGCGGTCACCAGCAGGAGTTTGTCCGCCACGGGATCCAGAATCCGCCCCAAGGCGCTCCGCTGGTTGAAGTGACGCGCAATCCATCCATCAATGCCGTCCGAAAAAGCCGCCAAAGCAAAAAGCAAAACCGCCGCATAATACCAACCATTTCCGGTGTATCCCTCAAGGTGGGATTCCTGATGATAAAGCAAAGCCCCGGCAAAAAGCGGCACCAGTAGGATCCGCAATAAAGTGATGCTGGTGGCGAACGTCACGCGGTAACCCCCAGTTGACCCGCCTCCAAAAGTTTTTTCGTTCTCAATAACCTGGCCTTAACGCGGTCGATCCCCAGCACCACCAGGAGGGCAAAGAGGGAGGGCCCCACCGTCCGACCCGAAACCGCTGCCCGTAACAGATGAATCACCTTGGCGGGCTTGGGTAAAGCGGCTTCCTCGGCGATTCTCTTGCAAACCGCCTCGGCATTCGCCTCATCCATTCCTCCCCCCAAGGAGGCAAAGCCGGCCTCCAACATGCCAAGCAGTTTGGCTGCATCCGGGTTGGAGAACTGCTTTTTCCGGCTCTCCGCCGAATACTCGTATTCCTCGGTCAAATAAGGATCCATCCAGTCCGCCAACTCGCGTCCTGTGCGAACCTTCTCCCGCATGATCTTCAGCAGGCCTTCTCTCATCTTTGCGTCCATCTGGGAGGCCTCTGGGCGAGTGCGCTGTAAAAATTCCTGCGTGAACTTGCGAAAATCTCCATCACTCATGGAGCGCCAGTACTCCCCATTCATCCAAAACAGCTTGTCCCCGTCAAACCGTGCGTTGCTCCGGTTAATCTTCGTGAGCTCAAAACGCTTGATGAGCTCCTCCACGGGCAAAATCTCCTCGTTGGCCCCCGGCGACCAACCCAACAGGCAGAGATAATTCCGAACTGCGGCCGGGAGATATCCCGCCTCCTCGTAGAACCCCAAGGCGGCCCCCTCATCCCGCTTACTCATCTTGGATCCCCCTTGATTGAGAATGAGAGGAATGTGAGCAAACTGGGGCGTCGTCGCACCTAAAGCCTCATATAGGGCGATGTGCTTATGGGTATTGGTTAAATGATCTTCCCCTCGAATCACATGGGTGATGCCCATTTCCAAGTCATCCACCACATTGACAAAATGAAACACGGGGCTTCCGTCTTTTCTCCGAATGACCAGGTCTGGCTCCATCGTCCGATCAAACGTCACTTCCCCACAGACCAGATCCTTCACCACCCCCGGGGTTTTCGGCATGCGGAATTTGAGTGCCCCGCCATCCTCATAGGTCCTGCCACCCGACTGAAGTTTTTCGAGATACTGGGCATAAATCGACGACCTCTGGCTCTGGAAATAGGGCCCCCTGTCCCCGCTGAAGCCTCCCTTGCCGTCCGGTCCCTCGTCCCAATCCAGCCCCAACCACCGCATACCGCGAAAAATGACATCCACCGCTTCCTGGGTGTTCCGGGATTGATCCGTATCCTCCACTCTTAAAACAAAAGTACCCCCCGTATGTCTGGCATAGAGCCAGTTGAAGAGGGCGGTGCGGGCTCCCCCGATATGCAGCAGACCGGTGGGAGACGGTGCAAAACGAACGCGAACCTTGCTCATGGACTAGTTCTGCCCAAATCCCGCCCCCTCTTCAATCGCGGAAGCGCCGGACCTAAACCATGTCCAAGGGGAGGCGCCCGTTGCTGGCGAC
>RGYX01000038.1 GCA_010031845.1 Verrucomicrobiota bacterium | reverse complement strand
GTGAGCGGGCTGGAATGGAATGCTCTGACTTTGTTTATTTTTCTGGTTTCCATCCAGGTGGAGCAGATCCGAATCGTGCCCCTGCTGATGTTGGCCGCGACCCTGTTGCCGGCGATTTCTTTCATGGTGGTGGCGCGGGTCGAGCCCAAGCACGACACGGTGTTGGCCCGGCTCACCGTTTTTTATCTCGCATTGACCCAGCCCCTGGTCCGGGATTGGGCGCGTTACTTCACCTGGCTGAAGGGCAAGAGGACTCCGGATGCGGTGGTGCAAACACCGGAAAAAGACGCGGGACCCTCCCTGCCGCTTCTCCGTTCGCGTCTGCTTTCCTTCTGGAGCGAGCAGGGGAGGGAGAGGGTGCATCTGCTGGCCGAGATTGAAAAAATCCTCGAGGAAGAGGGCTGGCGTTACGCCCAGGACACAGGTTGGAATTCGTGGGACGTGCAAATCTTCGCCAACCGCTGGTGGCACATCCGTCTGCGTAGCCTGACGGAGATTTATCCCCACGGCCGGCGTTTGACCCGGGTGCATCAGGGGATCGTGCCCACCACCTTCAGCGTTTTGTTTGCCGTCACCGCCGTGACGGCGGATGTTTTGGTCGCTTTGTCGTATCCCGCGGCCCTGCCTTTCTTCCTCGGCATCCTGGCCTTGGCCGGAGTGGGGTGGCTGTGGACCGGATGGCAGCTTCGTCGCCGGGTGGGGGATCTGGTCCGGGTGGCCGCCCGGCGGGCCCAGTTGTTGCCCACGGGCGGAAAGGCTCCGCAAGCTTCATGAGCTTGATTTTGCGCATCCTCGGTTATTACCGGCCTTTTCTTGGCCGGATTCTGCTGGCCTTGGGACTGCTCGGAGTGGCGACGGTGTTGAATCTGCTCAAGCCCTGGCCCCTGAAATTTGTCGTCGATGTCATCCTGCGCTCTCCCGGAGGGGGAATCGCGTTGCCGTTCCTGCCGGGGGATTGGTCCCTGCCGTCGGCCCTTTCGATCACCTGCGGGGCGCTGGTGGGGATTCATCTTCTTTGGGGCGCGGTCAATCTGGCGGAAACCTACGCCTTGATTGAGATCGGGCTGCGCGCCCTGCTGCAGGTTCGGACCGAGTTGTATGCGTATCTGCAATCGCTGCCCCTGCGCTTTCACGATGTGAGGCGGAGTTCCGATTCCAGTTTCCGCGTGGCCTACGATGCGCAGGCGATTCAGACCTATTTCAACCGGGGATTCGCCACCATTCTCGGGTCCTTGCTGACGTTGGGGGGAACTTTTTTTGTCATGCTCAAGATGAGCCCGCTGCTGGCCCTGCTTTCCCTGGGGGTGATTCCGTTCCTGATGCTGGCCATCTCGCGCTATGCCGGAAGGATCCGACGGGAGACGGCGGCTTTGCAGTCGCAGGAGAGTGATGTGTTGGCCCGGGCCAACGAGGGGCTTTCCAGCATCCGGGTGGTGCACGCTTTCGGGCGGGAGTCTCACGAGGTGGATTTGTTCCGAAGGGAGTGCCGCCAATCCCTGGAGGCGAACCTGAGACTTTCGATGACCAATGTGGCCAGCACCCTGGTGGTGGGCACCCTTTTGGCGGCCGGCACGGCGGTCCTTCTGTGGGCGGGAGCGGGAGAGGTGGCAGCAGGAAAGATGACCTTGGGAGACCTACTCGTCTTTCTGGCTTATTTGGCGATGTTGTATTCCCCGTTGGAACAGCTGAGTTATACGGCGTGGTCGATGGAGGGGGCGGCGGCGGCGGCGCAGCGGGTGTTCGAGGTTCTGGACACGCCGGATGAAGTGCCAGACCCGGTCCGGCCGGTGAAACTTCCGGTCGGGCCGGGCAAGATCGAGTTCCGTGACGTGGGATTCCGTTATCCGCGGGGGGATGAGGTCCTGCGTGGCCTGAGATTTGTCATCGAGCCCGGGGAATCCGTGGCGGTGGTGGGTGGAACCGGAGCGGGCAAGACCACCCTGCTTTCCCTTTTGCCCCGGTTTTATGACCCAACGGAGGGAAGCATTCTTTTTCATGGCATCGACCTGCGCCAAGTGGCCAAGAAAGACCTGCGGGCGAGGCAGGCCTTGGTCCTGCAGGAGACGGTGCTGTTGAACGGGACGGTGCGGGAAAACATTGCCTACGGCAGACCGGGAGCCACGTTCCGCGAGATTGAAAAGGCGGCCCAGGAGGCGCAGGCGGAAGAGTTCATCCGCGCCTTGCCGCAAGGGTACGACACCAAAGTGGGGGAGCGGGGGGCGATGTTGAGCGGGGGTCAGCGGCAGAGAATCGGGATCGCGCGCGCCTTCTTGCGGGATGCACCGATTCTGCTGTTGGACGAGCCGACCAGCGCGCTCGATCCGACGACGGAAAAGGAGTTGCTGGATGTGTTGGGCCGGGTCATGAGCCGTCCGACCACGCTCCTGGTGACGCACCGATTGCATGCCGCCCACCGGGCGGACCGGATTCTGGTGTTGGAAAAGGGAAGATTGGTGGAGGAGGGACGGGGCGAAGAACTGTTGGCCCGTCAGGGGGCCTACTGGCGGCTTTGGCAGGCGGCCACCGGCCAGAGTTAACGGGTTTTTTTCTCGAAGCGGTTAAAGACCTCGGCGGCGTTGGTTTCCGAAAGGTTCAATGAGTTGGTTTTTCCGCCTGAAAGCTCCACCTCCAACAGCCAGTAGGCGACCGCGTAACGGCTTTTGTATTGGCCATAGAGGGCATATTTCCCCGGAGGCGTGTTGGAGAAGGTGAAGGCCCCGTTCGTGCCGGTTTGGGTCCGGGCCGAGGCGGCGTTGGCGGCGGCTTGGCTCATGGCTTTCAGATCCAGGTTTTTGTATCCGTCGGCGAAATCGATCTGCACGCCGACCGGCTCCTCCTCCCCGTTGGCATTCCGCTTGATGGCCAAGCCATCCGTTCGCCAGGTTTCCATCCTGATCCGGCGAATTTCAGGGATGAGGGAAGGGGGGGCGAGGACAAGGTCCATGCCCCCGAGGTTTTGCGGGGAGCTGGCGTTCTTCAACTGAATGGTGGCTTGGCCGGTAAGGGTGGTCGGTTCCGCTGCCACGGCAACCCACGGCATCAAAAGACCCACAACAAGCCGAGCGGTCAGCTTGCCAAAGGGGCGGAGTGGTTGAAACTTAGAGTCATGGTGTTTCATGCCCCATCAATTTACGCCCGGCGCGGGCGGGGGAAAAGTTCTCCGTGAAGGAGGCTTCGTACCGCCCCCTGGCCCGCGGGTCTGGATCGATGCCGCCGAGATTCCTGAGGATTTTGTCATCGAGCTGATCCGGGCGGTGCGGGAACGGGGAGCCGAGCCGTTTGTTCACCTGCACGCCGGCCGAATTTCCCGGGAGTTGGCCCGGGGTGCCACAGAGGCAGGTCTAAAGTTCTCCCTGAAACATGACCTGGCCCGCATCCAGGCCATGCAGGCCTATATCGGACTGCGGGGAGCCCGAAACAGCTTTGAGTCCAGTGATGTTCCGATGGCGCAGCAAAAACGGGCCGGCAAAATTATGCGGCCTTTTTCCGACCGCCGGGTCAACCACACCCGCTGGGTGGTGTTGCGCTGGCCCAGCCCCTCGATGGCCCAGGCCGCGGGCATGAGCACGGAAGCTTTTGAGGAGCTCTTTTTTCAGGTCTGCACCCTGGATTACCGCAAGATGGCCGGGGCGGTGAAACCCCTGGTGAACCGGATGCGGAGGACGGACCGGGTTCACATCACGGGCCCGGGTACGGATCTGCGTTTCTCGATCAAGGGGATTGGCGTGATTCCCTGTGTGGGGGAGAGGAACATTCCCGACGGGGAGGTCTTCACGGCGCCGGTCCGCCATAGCGTGGAGGGGCAGGTCACGTTCAATGCCCCGGCCATCTACCGGGGCGTTCCGTTTGACAATGTTCGGCTGCGTTTCTCCCAAGGGAGGATCATCGAGGCCAAGGCCGGCGACAAAAGTCGCCAGCTGGAGGAAATCTTTTCCAGCGACGAGGGGGCCCGTTACATCGGGGAATTTTCGCTGGGTTTGAACCCACGGCTGACCCGTCCGATCCGGGACATCCTGTTTGATGAGAAGATTGCCGGTTCCTTTCACTTCACACCCGGCCAAGCCTACGAGGTGGCGGATAACGGCAACCGCTCCCAGATCCATTGGGATCTGGTGAATCTGCAGGACCGGGCCCATGGGGGAGGCCGGATCTTTTTTGACGGCAAGCTGATCCGGGAGGATGGGCGGTTTGTGACCAAGGATCTGTCGGGGTTGAATCCGGAAAAACTGGGGAAGGTGCTGGCGTTATGAGTTTGCCGGAGGCCCTGGTCGAGTTGGCGGAGCAGTCGGGTGCCAAGGATCTGGTGGCCTGTCAAAAGGCGGTGCAGGAGGCTTCCCAGGAGCAGAGGTCGATGGTCAACGCCCTGCTGGAGACCGGGCAGGTGGATGAGAAGGTTTTCGCGCAAAAACTGGGCGAGACGATCGGTCTGCCGGTTTGGCCGGGGGAAATTCCCCCGATTCCTGCCCCGATGCGCGACAAGTTTCCCGCCCGGATCGCGCTGCGTCACCGCCTTCTGCCGGTGACGCCGGAGGAGGGGGGTCCGTTGCCCGTGCTCTGTTTCGACCCGTTTGATCATCTGGCGCGTCAGGCGCTGGCCGGATTCTGGGAAGGAGAGACCCAGTGGATGTTGGCTCCCCGGCGGGCGGTTTTGGACGGACTGCGCAGCGGCTACGGCGTGGGGGCGGAAACTTTTGATGAAATTTTGGAAGGTCGCGGGGACCTGCCTCCTCCCAGTGATCTCGAGCAGGAGACGACCATTCTCGACGGGGATGATTCCGAAGCCTCCGTGATCAAGTTTGTGAACCAGATCATCCGGGAAGCCCTGCAGGAGCGGGCCACGGATATCCACATTGAACCTTTGGAAGATGATCTGCAGGTCCGTTATCGGATCGACGGGGTGTTGCGAAACATTCCGGTCCCTCCCCAGATCAAGCTTTTCCAAGCCTCCCTCATCTCCCGCATCAAGATCATGGCGCATTTGGATATTGCGGAACGACGTTTGCCCCAGGACGGACGAATCAATTTGGAGTTCGAGGGGCGACCCATCGACGTCCGCGTGGCCACCATCCCCTCGGTCACGGGGGAATCGGTCAGCCTGCGACTTCTCGGTCAGCAGCGGTATGATTTTGCCCAGCTGGGTCTGAGTGCGGTGAACGAGCAAAAAGTGCGGGGCCTGCTGGCCCTGCCCAACGGAATTGTGCTGATCACGGGACCGACCGGATCCGGAAAATCGACCACGCTCTACACGTTTTTGGCCTCCCTCAATACCAAGGACCGCCGGATCGTCACCATCGAGGATCCGGTGGAAAACAAGTTGCCCGGCGTGGTTCAGATCGCGGTGAAGCCGGAGATCAACCTGACGTTCGCCACCGGATTACGGAGCATTCTTCGCGGCGATCCCAACGTGGTCATGGTGGGAGAGATGCGGGACAGTGAAACGATCAAGATCGCCATCCAAGCCGCCCTGACGGGGCATCTGGTTTTTTCCACCCTGCACACCAACGATGCCATCGGAGGCATCACCCGGTTGGTCGACATGGGGGTGGAGCCTTTTCTGGTGGGAACGTCCGTGCGGGCCTTTCTGGCCCAACGGCTGGTTCGGGTGCTTTGCCCGTGGTGCTGCGAGCCGGGCAAGTATTCCGATGAGTATTGCCATAAGGTGGGGATCCCGCTGGAGAAGGCGGCCACGGCCCACCGGGCCGTGGGATGCGATCGCTGCCGTCAGACCGGATATCAGGGCCGGCGGGCGATTTATGAAATTTGCCTGGTTTCCCCGCAGATCCAGGAGCTGATCACTCGGCGTGAATCGAACGCGGTGATCCGCGAAATGGCCCGATCCCAGGGAATGACCAGTTTGCGGGAGGACGGTTGGGACAAGGTGGCGGAGGGAACCACGACGATCGAGGAGGTCGTGCGGGTGACGGCGGTCGAGGCCTCGGCCACGGGACATTAGGATGCCGCAGTTCAGCTACGAGGCCTTGGCCGCCGGCGGTGGCCGGACCAAGGGAGTGTTGGAGGCCAAAAGCCGGCAGGAGGCCTTGGCCCATCTCAGCCGGCTGAAGTTGCAACCTTTGCGGCTCCATCAGGAGGGAGCGGAAGCGGGCGCGAGGGCCCTGCCGGAGGGCGCGACCCTGACGGTGGCCCAAGCCATGACGGAAAATCAGATCATTTCGTTCACCGAGGAACTGGGGGATCTCCTCGATGCGGGGCTGCAACTCGAGGGCGCCCTGAAAATGATGGAGCAGAGATCCGAGGCATCCGCCTTGAAGACGGTGGCCCACAGCCTGCGCACCCAGGTTCGGGAGGGGACGAGTCTTTCGCGGGCCCTGAAGAACGCTTCGGCGAGTTTTTCCGACCTCTACTGCAACCTGGTGGCAGCGGGGGAAGTGAGCGGTGCCTTGAAGGACATCCTGCAGCGGCAAGTTCTCTATCTGAAAAAACTGAATGATCTGAAGGCCCGGGTGATTCAGGCGCTCATTTATCCGATGTTTGTCACCGGAGCCGGAATTTTGTTGATGGTGCTCTTTGTGGTGGTGTTGGTTCCCCAGTTGGAGACGTTGTTCAGCAAATCCCCGCAGACCATGCCGATCGTGACCAAGTTGCTCCTCTGGACGAGCAACTTCCTGGTGCACTGGGGGTGGATGGTGCTGGTCATGCTGGCCATGGGGGGCCTGGCGTTTTGGCAGATGATCCAGAAACCGGCCGGCCGGGTTTGGTGGGATCAGGCCAGAAGCAAAATTCCCATCGCCGGCCCCGTTTTGGAGGCTTCTTTCTACGCCCAGTTCAGCCAGACCTTGGCCAACCTGCTGGCCAACGGGGTGACCCTGATGCAGGCGATGAAACTGGTCTCGCAATCGACGCCCAACACCTACTACCGGGGCAAGCTGGAGCAGGCTTCGGAGCAGGTTTCCGAGGGCTACTCCCTCAGCCGGGCGCTCCGGCAGGTGGGAGGATTCTCGGACATGTTTCTCGATTTGGTGGCGGTGGGGGAGCAGACGGGGGAATTGGCCAAGTCGCTCGACAAAGCGGGGGCCCGATTTGAAAAGGACATGGATCGGAAAATCCAGCGGATTACCGCCCTGATTCAACCGGTGATCATTGTGATCATCGCCCTGGTGGTGGGGGCGGTGGTTTATTCGATCATCACCAGCATCTTCGACGCCATGTCCGGAATGAGGAAAAGTCTCTAATAAGTTGTTCTCGTTCCTTCGTGGGTTGTTGACGGGGTGCGTGAGCAAGGTGCGCTCCCGATCCGCCAAATTTCCGTCCTCTTGCCAAATTGGTGGACGTGAAGAAATGGACGCATCGTCTGGCCCGCATGGGCTGGCTCTTTTTTCTGCTTTGGGCGGGTTCCATCGGCACGGCCGAGGCTCCTCCCGGCAGGGGAATTCCGCCCGCCGTGTGGGATGCGCGCCACCCGCAGGATTCCCAACCGGTCTGGTTTGGGCCGGTCTCGGGCCAGGCGGGCTGGAAAACCTATTCCTGGCGGGCGTTGCTCCGGCCGCCTCCCGGAGACAGTCGTTTGGCGTTAACCCTGGTGTTTCGCGAAACCTCCGGAGGTTTC
>RGYX01000369.1 GCA_010031845.1 Verrucomicrobiota bacterium | reverse complement strand
ATCCTATGTGCAAATTCTAAGGCCTTTCACCCTGGCCTCGTTTGGATCGACGGCGGGTACTTACACCCTGAGTTACGTGGTGGCGGATGCGGCAGGGAACATCAGTCAAACTTTAACCCGCACCGTCCAGGTGGCCAAAGCCACTCCCGCCATTTTGGCGGCACCCAACGGATCGGCGATTCTCTTTGGCCAGACTCTGGGCAGTTCCGTGCTCAGTGGCGGATCCGCCAGTGTGCCGGGAAGCTTTGCCTGGAGTTCCCCCGGCACGGTGCCGAGTTCCTCGGGAAGCTTTCAAGTCACCTTCACCCCGGCGGATTCGACCAACTATAATACGGTGACGACCACGGTAAGCGTGACGGTAAATGCCAATCCGCTAACCAGTTGGGCAGACGGGTACGGTTTGAGCGGCGCGAATGCCGCATCCGGCGCCGATCCGGATGGGGATGGTTGGAGCAATGCGCAGGAGTATGCCTTTGGTTTGGATCCCACCAATTCAGGCGGAAATCCGGCGACGCTCAGTCAGGAGACCCATCAGGTCAAGCTGACCTTCCTGCAGAAGGATAGTGGAGGGATCACGTATGCGGTAAAATCCGCGACCAGCCTCAGCGAAGGGTTCACCAACACCAACGGGGTGCCGACCGGTTACAAGCGGTATGAGGCGACCTTGCCCACATCGACGGGGAGGGGCTTCCTGAAGGTGGAGGCAACGATACCGTAGGCTGAATTAGAGGAGATAGGAGTTAGCAGATAGGAGATAGGCCGGATTGGAACTTTCACGCTAGGTAGGCCACTTCTGACAGAAGTGGCAGTCCCTTTTGGCCCCCTCCAACCTACCCCTGCCTAGCCGACCCACCTGCTCCGCAGTGAGAGGGATGTCCGCTTGAGCGGGGGCGTTATCAAAAGGGGCCTATCGAGGGTCGGAGGTGGAAACTGCAAAATTAGGGTCTGACCCCGCGTTTGGGACAAAGGTTGCGGATTTCGCAGTGGGTACAGTCCGGTTTTCGGGCGGAACAGCGGCG
>RGYX01000368.1 GCA_010031845.1 Verrucomicrobiota bacterium | reverse complement strand
GGACAACTTCCCGGATCCTTGCGTCAGACCCCTCGGGAGTCTCCTGAGGAACGGAATCCCAACGGCCGTTCGACTGATAGAAAATACGGATGGAAGGACCAAGAATAAAGAAGCGACGGGATGCGTCATAGTTTTGGAGGAATAGATTCGCACGGACATGGCCATCGCCCATGGCGTCAAAGGAGTCCACATCGGCCCGGAGCTGGCGAAAGGCGATTTCCTCGGTGATGCGTTTTTTCTCCTGTTTCGCCCAAAGGTACCGTCCCTCGGACCATGCGATGATCCGGTCGGCCGAATAAAGGAGGGACGCCCCCAAAAGCAGGGTGGCCAGGAAGAAGGAAGTCGGTCCCCGCCAATCCCCTACGGGAGCGGGTTTGGGTGCTTCTTTGGTCGCCAAGCCTTGGGGGGCTTTTTCGAAAACCGGCCCTTTTCTTTCGATCAGGGAAGAGCGAGCAGGTGCAATGGAGGGTTTTTCAGCGAGAGCCAGTTGTCCGGCGGACATGTGGAATACCCGGTCCGCGAGTGAGGCGAGTTGGTCGCCATGGGTGACGGCGAAAATAGCGAGTTTTCGTTCGTCCCGAAGTTCCTGGAGGATTTTGAGGATTTCCTCCTCGGCCAAGGGATCGAGATTGCTGGTGGGTTCGTCCAGCAGGAGCAGGGCGGGTTCATGTTGGAGAGCCCGAGCCAGAGAAACACGGCGCTGTTGGCCCCCGGAAAGTTCATGGGGAAACGCATCCCAACGTTCTCCCATGCCCAGACGGAGGAGAAGTTTTTGGGCGCGGGAATACGCCTGAGGTTGGGATTCGCCGGCGAGCAGTCCCGGTAGGGCAGCATTATCCAGCGCGGTGAGTCCGGGAAGGAGGGAATTGGTTTGAAGCATAAAGCCCATTCTGCGGGAACGGAGATGAGAGAGTTTGCGGGGGGAAAGTTGGAGAAGGTCCGTTCCCTCAAGATGAAGGGTTCCGTGGTCGGGTCGGGCAAGCGCGCCCAAGAGGGCCATCAGGGTGGATTTTCCTGAA
>RGYX01000367.1 GCA_010031845.1 Verrucomicrobiota bacterium | reverse complement strand
TGTGGCGGGTGGGCGACTCAATGCGGGTAGCATTTATCTTGGAAATGGTAGTTTTGACGGAAAACTTAATATTTCGGCTGGCATCGTGGCGACCGACCTCCTTTCGATCGATACCCGGGGAGGAGCTTTGGTGAACATTGGATCCACCGGTTCCTTCATGCTCGCCGCAAGCAATCTCGACAACGTTAACTACTGGATCTCCAATAATGCCATTCGAGCAGAGGGAGGAGCCACCGGGTGGACGGTGAATGTCGATACCACCACTCAGTCTGGGAAAGTCATTTTGACCGCGGTTTCGGCTTCGGCCACTGCAATTCCGGAGCCCGGCACCTTTGGAACGTTGGGTCTTGGACTGATTCTTTTAGGTTGCACCCGGATCATCCGGCGCAAGGCCTGAATCAGCCGTAAGGACGGAAATCGGCCAAAGAAGATCCATGGACGATTTTTGTAAATTCATTGACTCGAAATAGTCCCTGCCAGCACTGTTCCCTGTCATGAAACGAAGCACTTTGACTTTGTTTGCCCTTCTTTTCGCATTCGGGGGCCGTCTTTTTTCTGCAGAATCTCCTTCTGGGGTGGATACGGCATGGACCGGTGCCGCTAGCGATGCTTGGGCCGATCCGGCGAACTGGAGCAAAGGCCTTCCATCCGAAAAGGGGATTGCCAATACCACAGCGGGCAACACATCCAGCGGGCAGGTCTACATAATGTCCGGAGGCGGGTTGATAATTCAAAAGGGCGGAGAACTCACCACGGGGGGGAATCTTGTGACCGGCAACAACGGGCACGCCGGCCTGACCGAGGTTGCCGGCGGGACTCTACATGTCGGAGGTGTGATTCTTTTGGGTCACAACGGCTTTGAGGGGGGCCTGAAAATTGATTCGGGAACAGTCAGCGCCGACGGTCTTTCCATCCATGAATCAGGAGCGGCCAAGATTATTCTTCGGGGATCCGGAAAACTGATCCTGCCCAATTCGGTGGAAAACCTCAGGAATATCCGGTACTGGATTGATAACACC
>RGYX01000366.1 GCA_010031845.1 Verrucomicrobiota bacterium | reverse complement strand
AGTTACTGTATCTCCTAGTGTTTAGCAGAAAGCGCGGATTAAACCGCGCTTTTTGCTTTTTAAATATCTATGGCAAAGATATTTATGTATAAATAGTGATTAAATAGATATAAAAACTTAAATATTGTCTTTTTTTGCGGTCTAAATCATTGTTTCAGACCCATCTATGATTTCCCGCCCTCACCATCATCATCATTTGGGCATGCATGCCAGTCGGTTAGCCGAGGATTTGCAGAGGGAGATATGGGGATTTGCCCAAGCCGTAATGGATGCGGAAGGGGATCGTTGCGCCACCAATCGCATGACTTACTGGAAGAGTCGTTTGGCGGTCTCGATTGAGCATGCCAAATCCAGGGGGATGGCTCCGGAGGAATTGGCGCACCAATCCGAATTGAGCCTAAGTCGGTCCCAAGGCAACCGTTATCCGACGAGTCAGTCCCTTTTTCAAATTGAAACCTACCTTCGACAGCAAGGGGTGCCTGCGCGTTTGAAGGCCGGAATGCATGCACCAGTCGGCTTTTCTGCCCGTAACAGTTAAAAGTACGTTCTCCCCACCCTTGGGTAGAGGGGATTGTCCGATGGCTTGACCCACAGCGATCTTTTCCTCAAATTGACCCTTCATGGCAGATGCATCCTTGTGGGCGGTTGAGGCGGAGGGAGTAGGTTACTCCTACGGACGCAAGCGTGTTCTCGAAAACATCAGTCTTCGGGTTGAGGAGGGAGGCATGTTCTGCATCCTCGGGCCCAATGGGAGCGGAAAAACCACCCTTTTTAAAATCCTTTCCACGATTTTCGCCCTGCAGGAGGGGGAGGTTTCGGTGGCAGGCCGCAGTCTCCGCCAGTTTCCGACCCCCGTTCGCAAGAAAATCGGCGTTCTCTTCCAAAACCCCGCGGTGGACATGAAATTGACCGTGCGGGAAAATCTGCGCTTCCATGGGAATCTTTACGGGTTGGATACCCACGATCTGGAAAAAAGGATTAACAAGAGCCTTGAGGCCCTTGGGGTCGATGACCGGGGG
>RGYX01000365.1 GCA_010031845.1 Verrucomicrobiota bacterium | reverse complement strand
GGGACGGAATCCAAGTGGAGGAGGGTACGGAGCGGATTGTTCCCGCCACATGTCATGGGGTGAAGTTAATGAGCATGGGGATGTTGCTCGGGGATGATAGTCCCGCGGCACTGCGTGGACCGATGGTCACCCGTTTCACCCAACAGTTTTTGCGGCAGGTGGCTTGGGGTGAACTGGACGTTCTGGTTCTGGATCTGCCGCCGGGAACCGGGGACATTCAGCTGACCATTGTCCAGACCGTGGCTTTGGATGGGGCGGTGATTGTGACAACTCCTCAGGAGGTGGCCTTGGTGGATGCGAGGAAGGCGATCGCCATGTTTCGAAAAGTGAATGTCAGGATTCTTGGTTTGGTGGAGAACATGAGTTACTTCCTGGTTCCCGGGACAAACCAAAAACACGAGATCTTTGGTTCGGGGGGTGGAAAGAAGGAAGCGGAAAGACAGAAGGTTGCGCTGCTGGGGGAGATCCCGTTGGACCCAGTGGCAAGACTGGGTGGGGACGAGGGGAATCCGGTGGTTTTGGCTGATCCTCAATCCCCTGCAGGGGCGGTTTTACGACAATTGGCAGATCAACTTGGTGAAATAATATTTCCAAATATCAGATCATAAGCGGTTTGTATTTCCATATAATTGTAACGTCCTCCTTGCGAATTAGCCCAATCAAGCCAAGTTAGTAAGTAATGAGCGGGACGGGACAACCCAGTCTGGCCACGGATCCTAATTCGGTTTTCCGAAATTCGGCTCTGTATCGTGAATTTCTTTTGGAGCGGGAGGAGATTTTGCGACACAAGTGGTATCTCAGCGAGCAGGCGGGGCATGACGTGGGTTTTGAAAAGGCCCTTTTGGATTGGATCGTGAAACACCGGTCGGAGTGGCGCACGGTAAGGGAAAAAGAAATCGCCAAACTGGAGTCGAATCCTTAGTACAACCTGAGACGCGTATCGCGTCCTTTAACGGGAACCTGTGAGTTTCCTAAGGAGGCGGAGATGGAAACAAAATTGATGGATGGTGAAGCGGTTCG
>RGYX01000364.1 GCA_010031845.1 Verrucomicrobiota bacterium | reverse complement strand
CTAGCCATGACGGCCAATGAAATCCGGATCGAACAGGCCGAACGCAGGCTGTACGCCATCCTGGATCGTCAGACCCGCCTGATCGAAGGACTGATGAAAGCCGTCAAACCAGACGATCTGGAAGAAGACCTGCACAAGAATCTCAAAGAAACCAACGGAATGTTGGATGATTGCTTTTGGCAATTCGTGGGCCCACTGGAACCCGGAGACCAGGTCGTTTCCGCTTACGACGAAACCATGCGGGAGGGCACCATCGTGCAAATCCAAAAGGAATCAACCCACAAGGACTATGGGTCGGCGTTGGTGGAATTTCCGGGCGAACCGGCAAAAACGATGGACGTGTGCGAACTGGTGAAAGTTCGTGGTCCCGTTCTCCCCGGCGACACCGTGGTGCCGGGTCCAAATTAGGCTCACGGGACGCGCTACAGCTTCCGCAAGGCAGGTATTCCGTAGGATTTTCCCAGCTTGGCGCCGCCAGACTTCACCTCCGAAGCATCCAACACGAGTTTTCCGGGGTCATCCATAAATTCAAACACGAGATCCCCAGCGGAGACCGCATCCGCAATCGAGGCCAGATCCTCTAGACTGCCCACCGGTTTTCCATTGCATCCCGTCAACACCAGACCCGATAAGTGCTGATAACCGGCGGTCATCGACGAGGGCAAAACCTGGCTAAGAAAAACAATCTTCTTTTTGGGATCCAGCTTCATTTCCTGTTGAAAGCTGAAGAGCTGAACCAGGCGCTGCGGAGCCCGTTCCGACCACTTATCCCCCCACTCCTGCAAGTAAGTGCCCGTCAGTTCCTGAAACACCAAGCCACCTAAAATGAGATATCGTGGCGCGACATCAAATTGCAGGGTGGGAATCGCCACTTCATCGCGCGCTCTGCGGTCATAAACCCCGGCCAATTCCATTTCGTTACCATCCCTTGAGATTTTAAACTTGGCGCTCGACCCGACATGCGGGCGTGTTCGGACAAGATTTCCAATGGAAGTGGGACCATATAACGAGTCCCGGTAG
>RGYX01000363.1 GCA_010031845.1 Verrucomicrobiota bacterium | reverse complement strand
GAAAAATGCCGGGGCGCCCACGATCACCAGTGCCTCCACTGCGACCGCTTATCTGCGTAGCGCTTTTGTTTTTTCAGTGGGCGTCACTCCGGCGGTCACCTCTTATGGAATGTCCGGTCTGCCTCCCGGATTGACGAATTCCGGGGGAACCATTACCGGGACTCCGACGGCAACCGGCACGTACAATGTCTTTGTCACGGCCAGCAATAGCCTTGGCAGTGATTCCCAGACCCTGGTTCTCACCGTCCTCGATCCGGTATTGACCCTTTCCACCAACTCCCTCATCGGATTGTCCTCCATCCTGGGTAAGGAAGGTTCGATCCGGACGTACACTATTTCCGGGACCAACCTGACCAACAGCGTGACCGTCACGGCGCCTACGTATTTTGCCATCAGCGATGACAGCGTCACCTTTGTGAACACCTTAACGGTGGTTCCCTTGGGCGGGGCCTTATCCGCCAAAACCCTCTACGTGCGTTTGGCCACGAACGCTCCCCTGGGAGCCAATTCAGGTGCGGTAACCCACAGCGGGGGAGGTGCCTTGGGCCAAAATCTCGCGGTGGGAGGGGCTGTGATTCAGCCTCAGCTTATGCTTTCGACGTCTTCTTTGGGCGGATTCAGCACACGGGTCGGCGTTGTCTCCTCCTCGCAAAGCTACACGGTGAGCGGCACAGAGTTGACCGGCGGCATCACGTTGACTGCGCCTGCCGGTTTTGAAATCAGCACCGACGATTCCAACTTCACCGACAATCTTCTTTTTCTGCCGAGCGGAGGGGCCCTAAGCGCCCAGCGGGTCTATGTGCGAATCAGTGTATCCAATGTTGCGGGGTCGTTGTCTGGATCCATCCTGCATGAAGGCGGAGACGCCGCTTCGCAATCCCTAAGTCTCAGTGGTTTGATTGTTCAGCCCTCCCTCAGCACCTCTGTGGGCAGTTTGATTTCGTTCAATGCCGACGCTGGATCCGTATCCTCCGTCCAAAGCTTTGCTCTTTCGGGCAGTCATCTGACTGGTCCTATCAC
>RGYX01000362.1 GCA_010031845.1 Verrucomicrobiota bacterium | reverse complement strand
TTTCACTGCCCGGACCACCGCCGCAATGCCCTGCAAATTCACATAACCGGAAAACCCCTGTTCCCTCGTCCGTCCGTGGACAAAAATCGCCGAGACTCCCGCCTCTTCCAGTGCCCGGGCCAAATCGGGTGCGGTGAGATTTTTCTCATCCCAACCCAACCTCATCTTCGCCGTGACCGGAATTTTCACAGCCGTCACCATGCCGCGCACCAATGCAGCCGTCTTAGCCAACTCGGTCATCATCGCCGATCCCCCACCCACTTTGCACACCTTCCTCACCGGGCAGCCCATATTGATGTCCACCGCGTTCGCTCCCAGATCCTCGCATTTTTTGGCGGCATCCCGCATCTCGGATGGCACGGCTCCAAAAAGTTGTATGGCCCATGGCCGGTCATCCGACGAGGTGGCAACCAACTCTAAAGCCCTTCGATGGTTCTCCAATAAAGAGCGCGCGTTGACCAAATCGGTGGTCGCCAATCCACACCCACCCAATTCCCGAACAATCCGCCGGAATGGCAGATTGGTGTACCCGGCCAAAGGGGATAGACACAGCGGCGTCACCAACTCCAGGGTTCCAATTTTCAATTTCATGGAGCCGCCTTGCTGATTTTCCAGAGTCTCTCCGCGTCCGCTGGGCTCCGTGCGGCTGGCGAAGGAATTACTACCTTTCGATCAGCATAGTAGCCCCCCTGCTTGGGCCTCTCCTTGCGGCTGGCAACCCAGACTGCCGTATCGGCCCCTTGCTCGTTCGTTTTGCCAAAAAGCCTCTTCAGCCAGAGAAAGGCCCAGCCGGTCAAACCTGCGTTCTCATCCCCCAAGGCGGAATTCACCAATCCGGGATGAATCGCACAGATCCGGATCTTGGACTTTCCCAACTTCCTCCCCTGCTCTGCCACGTAGAGGAGATTGGCCAGTTTGGACAGACAGTAGGCTCTCCACCCATTCCACCGGCTTTCCCCATGAAGATTGTCCCAGCGAATCCGACCCCACCGATGCGCCTCCGAAGCCGTGCAAATCACC
>RGYX01000361.1 GCA_010031845.1 Verrucomicrobiota bacterium | reverse complement strand
GCTGAAGAAAGAGGTCAAAGCGGCTCTCCAGGAGGGGGAAACCCCGGCCGAAGAGGGCAAGAAGAGCTATACCGCTGAGCAGAAGACGGCCTGTTCGATTGAAGCTATGCGGAATGGCGGCGAATGTGAGGCGTGCCAATAGCCGCGACGAGGTTGCGGCTGATTAAGATTAAGATTAGGTTCCGACCAACGTTTCGGCGTGACGTTGGTGGAGTCTTGGCGAATCAAATCTGAATCAACGGCTAGGGCGGCCTCGATGAGGCCGCCCAGTTCAAAGCTTCGTTTTTATGTATTTTCAGCGAGGCGCGATGCATCGATCGCGCCCCACCTTAGCCTCAAAACTTGAACGACACGCGCCTAAAGGTCGGCCGAACCGGAAAAGACTTGAAGGGGGCGAGGAGGGGACGAAACTAGGTTCATGAACAAACCGCAAATTCAATTCCTCAGTAATCTGTGTTTCGCGCTTGGGTTTCTATCCATTCTGGCCTCGATCCTGATCTGGTTTTCGGCCGGAGGTCAGTTTGGAGCCCCCGGAACCGGGGATGTGATGGTGGAACTGAAGAGGGCCTATGCCGAACGCTTCGGGATCTTTGTGGGATTATGGGCTCCGACGTTCTTCATTATTTCGAACCGGCTCCATCATTACGCGGAGAAGAAATAGGCGGAAAGGCCTTAGGCTACAACCTACAGGCTGGTTGGTAGGTGTTTAGCCTATCTGGCGGTAGTCGTGTAGGGAGCGCCGAGCGCGCGAAATCTTAGGTTTTAACAGCGGGCTTCCCGGGCGGCGCTGGGGAGGAAGCGGACGACTTGGACGCCGCCATTATCCGCGTGGAGGACTTTAACATCCACAGACTCCAGACCCGCTTTTTGGAGGGCTTTGCTCATGGCCTGCCCAATGGCGTTTTCCGATTTCAGGCACATGGCCATGACGGTGGGACCGGCCCCGCTCAAGAAGGCGCCAATCGCCCCGGCCTTTTCGGCGCTTTGGATGGCATCCTCGAGGCCGGGGACAAGGGCGGC
>RGYX01000037.1 GCA_010031845.1 Verrucomicrobiota bacterium | reverse complement strand
CATGCCAACAAGCTTCTTCCGGCTGATTTGTTCCTTCTGGGATGCGATCATGAAACAGGAAAAAGTACGCCTTTCAAAATTGGTTCGTATTTGGCCTTTCACCCCTGGCGATTGGTCGAGCTGTTGCCCGCGGTGGCCGGATGCACCCATGCCAGGGGCGTCATGAGCCAGGCGGTGGCAGAGTTCTTGAATTGGTTGAGCGAACGAAGTTGAGGCCTTGACTATGGTAGGGCGGCCTCGATGAGGCCGCTTCGATGAAGAAAATATCACCCAAGCTCACATAGGCGGGGTCATCGACCCCGCCCCACGAAAACCATTATCCCACCGCTTCGGCTGCTCGGAATCCGGAAACCGCCGCCCCCTCGATGGTGGCGGGTAGGTTCGTGTCAGTCCAATCTCCCGCCAAAAAGAGGTTATGGAGGGATGTGACCGAGCCCGGGCGGGCCAACGGTTTTCCGATGGGTCCGGAAAAAGTGGCATCCCGCGACTTGTAGACGACATGATGGGTAACCTGGGCCTCCTGGCTGGAGGGAATCAGTCGATGAATCTCTGAAAGAACCAGTTCCACGAGCTCCTTGCCGGATTGGTCGATCCGATCGCTGACTGCGCTGATCACGGCAGCGTAGAGATGTCCATTGCTTCCCGCGGGCAGGGTGGAGGTCCGATCGAAAAGCCAATGCAGGGGTGAATCCAGAAATCCGGTGATTAAATCAGGCGCGAGCGGGCGATCCGTCCATAAGTGAATTCCAAGAATCGGCCCGGGCACCAGGGACGATGCCAATTGTTGGGCGCGATCGGAAACGGGCAGGAACTTGGAGGCCGCGGTCCAAGGCACGGCCAAGACGATTTGGTCGAAGATCAGCTTCTGGCCGTCTTTTAGCTGAAAGGATGTGACCCTTCCGCTGGATTCATTCATTTCCAAAGATTCCACAGGAGTGGCGGTGTGGAGTTTTCCCCCCGTGGCCTGAAGGAAAGTTCCTAACTCGGGCTGCAGGAGATGGGAGAGTCCTCCACGGTCAAAATAGATGGCCGCGTCCCGGGGGGAGCCGAAGAGGGCGAGGCGGGTGACTTCCCAAAAGAGACCCGCATCCGCCGCCGCGATGGGAACATTCAAGGCGGCCAGGCAGAACGGTTCCCAAAGAGCTCGAACGGATCCCGGGGTTTGTCCCAATCTTTCGAGCCAAAGCTGGGTGCTCTCCCCGGGTTTGGCCGGGGTATTTTTGGCTCGAGTTGGAAAGTTGAGAATGGCCCAACGATCCGACCAGGAGAGCTCGGCAAAACCAAAAAGGCCGGCCAAAAGATGGAAGGGGGGAGGTAGGGCGGAGGAGCGCAAAACCGTACGTCCGTGTTTGGGGCTGACGAAGGCGAGATCGAGGCGGTCGTGCTTTTCCAGTCGGTCGCCGTTGCCCAGGGACTCCACCAGGTCGAGGGTTTGATGATAACAACCCATGAGGATGTGTTGCCCGTTGTCCAGAGTAGTGCCGGTTTTCACCTCGCGGTAGCTATGGGCCCGACCGCCCAGTTGGGGTTTGGCTTCGAAAAGCTCCACCGTATGGCCTGCGCGCGTCAGGGCAAAAGCGGCGGCGCATCCGGCAAAACCCCCGCCAACCACGGCGATACGGGAAGGCAGTTTTCGTGGGGAGACGGTTTTACCCAGATGACTGCGTTCCCGGCGCAGGGCCTTAAGTTTCTCCCAACGGGAGAGCTTGATCGGTCCTTGAAGCACCTCGAGATCCTTAGATTGCAGTTTTTCGAGGAGATCGCGGTAGACGCCGGTCATGAGCAGGGCCGCCGAAAGATGAGGGCGGTCCGCCTCGGGAATCAGGCGGTCGGCTTTTTCGAAGTAGTGGCGGGCACGAAAATACTGGAGACGCAGAAGTCGGCGCATGCCCGGGCTGGGGCTGGTTTGCCGGAAATCCTCCTCGGTGACACCGAAAGCCATCCATTCCTCCCGGGGCAGGTAAATGCGGCCGAACTTCTGCAGGTCGTAGGCCACGTCCCGCAGGATGTTGGTCAGTTGAAAGGCCATGCCCAGGGCGATGGCGTAGTCTCGGGCGGCCCGGGTTTGGCAGCAGAAGATATTGATGGAGACCAGCCCCACCGCGGAGGCGACGCCGTAACAGTATTTTTCCAGATCCGCGAAGGTTTCGTAGCGGTTTTGGGTTAAATCCATCTCCACGCCGTTCAGGATCTCGAGCAAGGGTTCCGGGGGAATCAGGTATTGGCGGACCACGGGTGCCAGTTCGCGGGCTAGAGGCTGTTCGGGGGTGCCCCGGTAAATCGCCTGAATGTCGTCTCGCCAGCGCTGGAGCCGGGCCTGTCGTTCCGCCATCGGGGCGGAGGTTTCGTCCACCACGTCATCGACGGTGCGGCAAAAAGCATAGAACACCGACATCGCCTGGCGTTGCTCCTTGGGTAGGCAGATGAAGGAAAGGGCGAGGTTGGAACCGCTTTTGCGAGTGATGCGTTCCCCCGTACCCCCGGGAGAGGGAGTCGAGTTCATTGGCCCAGAAATGCCTGCAGCCCGAGCCGGAGAAAGTCCAGCTTGGTCACCGTGGGACGATGGGAAAGGGTGTCAAAATTCGACTTCTCGATTTTGCGGAGGATTTCGGCGCCGCCCAGCCATGTCAGTCGGATTTCCCAGGAAAGAGGGCGGGGGAGGTATCGCGGCAGGGGTTCTCCCTGATGGAAGAGTTCCCAGGCACGTTCCGACTGGTAACGGAGGCAGTTGCGGAAATTCGGGGTCGGGCGACCGGCAAAGAGGTCTTCCTCAGAAACGCCAAACCGCCTCAGATCGATTTGCGGGATATAAATCCGGTCTTTGCCCAAATCGACGGAAACGTCCTGCCAGAAATTGGCCAACTGCAGGGCGGTGCAGATGTGGTCGGAGAGTTGGGCGAGATCCGTTTCCCGTTTGCCGTGGATCAGGAGGACGAGTCGTCCGATGGGATTGGCACTGCGGCGACAGTAGTCGAGCACTTCGGGAAAGTCGGCATAGCGCCGTTTGACGATGTCCTGCTCAAAGGCGCTGAGGAGATCCAGAAAAAGGGAGTCGGGAAGGTCAAGTTCCGCCTTGGTTTTTTGCAGGGGTTCGAAAATCCAGGCGTAGGACCGGTCGTACTCTTTGCCCTGGAGGGCATTTTGCCAGGCCTGCCGATAAGAGCGAAAGACCTGCAACCGCTCTACCTCCGTCGGAGTCGGCCCGTTCAATTTCTTGCGGGGATCGGCATAGCCTTCGTCGGCCAGATCATCGGCTACCCGGGCAAAGGCGTAGACCGCATGGACATGAGGGCGGAGTTTTTTGGGAACCAAGCGACCTACCGGGAAATTTTCGTAGTGTTCCCGGGCCAACTGGCTGCAGGCCTCGTAGGGATCGGGAGCCGAAGCCGACAGGGAGTCGGCGGTAGAACTAGCCATTTGCATCTTGCATCCATTTTTACAGAGATTGAATGGCGGAGCGAGCCGACAAGTGGCTTTTCCGACCGCCGAATGAAGGGTAGGAAATGTTTTTAACCATCCCAGGTAGTCTATACTGAACAACTTAGGAAAAATTTCTGGCCGACCGGCTTAGCTCAAGGCCACGATCAAGGATGCGCTATCTCTCGGGGATTCAGCCCACCGGAAGGCTCCATTTGGGGAACTATTTTGGGATGATCCGGCCGGCCGTCGAGCTTCAGGCCAAGGGGGAGGCTTACTACTTTTTGGCCGACTACCATGCCCTGACCGGGGCGGCCGAGCCTGGCCAGCTTGTTTCCTTGGTAAACGAAACTTTTCTCGATCTTTTGGCCTGCGGGGTGGATCCGGAGAAGGCGGTCGTGTTTCGCCAGAGCGCAGTGCCGGAAGTGCATGAGTTGGCCTGGTACCTTTCCACCGTCACCCCCATGGGATTGCTCGAGCGTTGTCACAGCTACAAAGACAAGGTGGCCAAGGGGATCTCTCCCTCCCACGGACTCTTTGCTTATCCGGTCCTGATGGCGGCTGATATCCTGCTGTATGATGCCGACCGTGTGCCGGTGGGGCAGGACCAGAAGCAACATCTGGAGGTGGCGCGGGACATCGCGGGGAAGTTCAATGAAAAATACGGGCCGGTGTTCAAGCTGCCGGAATCGATCATCCGGGAGGACGCGGGAGTGGTCCCGGGGGTGGACGGGCAGAAGATGAGCAAATCTTACGGGAATACTCTGGAGATTTTCGCCCAAGAAAAGGATCTAAGGAAAAAAATCATGGGCATCAAAACCGATTCCACGCCGGTGGAGGATCCCAAGGCGGTGGAGGGTAGCACCCTTTGGGGTTTGGTGAGATTGATGGGAACGGATGCGGACCGGGCCGATTACCGCGTTAAAATGGAAAAAGGTGGTACCGGTTACGGGGATTTGAAAAAGGGCCTGGCTGACCTGGTGCTGCGTGAGTTTGACGGGATGCGAAAAAAGAGGGAGGAGTTGGCCTCCGATCCGGCCCGAGTGGAAAAATGGATGAAAGACGGAGCGGCCAAAGCCCGAAAAACGGCAGAACAGGTTTTGAACCGCGTCCGCGCCGCTGTGGGGACCCAGAAATGATTCCTATGCTGGAGACGCCGGGCAGCGAGGCCCTGCGGGTGGAACTGGCGGCCTTCACCGGTCCGCTGGACCTGCTTTTGCATCTGATCAAGGAGCAGGAGATGGATATTTACGATATCCGTCTGGAAAAACTGACCGAACAGTACCTCACCCGGCTGGACAAAATGCGGGAGGAAAATCTGGCGATTGCGGGGGAGTTTCTGGTGATGGCAGCAACCTTGCTTTACCTCAAAAGCCGGACCCTGCTTCCCGTGCAGGATCGTCCCCCGGAGGAAGTCGAGGAGGAGGATCCCAAGTGGGAGCTGATCCGGCAGTTGATCGAGTATCGGAAATTCAAGGAGGCCGCCGGGCAGTTGGGTGAACGGGAGGCACTGCACTCCCGAATCTTCGGAAGGGTTCCGGAGAGGGTGACGGCCTCGCCTGCCCTCATGGGTCCGGGTCAGGTCTCGATGTTTGATCTGGTTTGGGCTTTTCAAAAAGTCCTGCGGAGCGTGGAGGAGAGGGCCAAGGCGGGACGCTTTTCCGACGAGCAGTTTACCGTGGGCCAGAAGATCGAATTTCTGCTCGATCGTCTGCCACCGGGCGAGGAGATCCTGTTTGAGGATCTTTTTCGGTCGATGTCCTCTCGTGGGGAGGTGGTGGTGACCTTTTTGGCCATGCTGGAGTTGATCCGGTTGCGACAGCTGATCGCCAAACAAGAGGGGCCTTTGCAGCCGATTTTGATTCAGAGGGCGGTGGATCCGGTGCTGGATGCACCCTCCGTGACGGGGGAAGGGGCTGGTCAAGCCAGCGTGGATTCCCCAGTTTAAGGGATCTTACCTATGGAATGGGCACGAGTACTTGAAGCGCTTTTGTTCGCGGCCACCGAGCCGATGGAGCCGTCGCGATTGGCCGCCATCCTGCGTGAGGGGCCGGAGGGTGGCCAAGGATGGCCCGAAGTAAAGGAGCAGGAGGTGTGTGACGAACTGGCTCAACTATCCGAGCGGTTGGCGCCCCGCGGTCTGATTTTGCGTGAAGTAGCCGGGGGTTTCCGCATTGGCACGGCCCCCGATCTCTCCGGTTGGGTTGCCAAGCTGAAGGGGGTGGTTCGCCCTCCTCGTCTCAGCCCTCCCGCCCTTGAGACCATGGCCGTGATCGCCTATCGACAACCGATTTCCAGGGCGGAGGTGGAGGCGGTGCGAGGGGTGGATTGCAGCGGCACGCTGGACACTCTGGTGGAGAGGGGAATCATCCGGATTACCGGACGAAGCGAGGCGCCGGGACGGCCGATTCTTTATGGAACCACGCCACTCTTTCTTGAGCACTTTGGTCTGAAGGATCTGGAGGAACTTCCGAATTCGGAAGAGCTCCGTCGGGTCAAGTTGCCGGCCCCCGCCGATCCCGGTGGTCCCAAACAGGAGGAGTTGATTCATGAAGCTAGCGAGCCTGCGCCGCAAAGTTGACCGGTTGGATGACCAGTTGGTCCGTCTGCTGGAGCAGCGGGCGGATGTGGCCCGCGAGATCGGCCAACTGAAACGACAGGACGGATCCTCGGTCTTTGCGCCGGCCCGGGAGGCGGCCCTTTTCCGCAGACTGGAATCAAAGCTCAAAGGCGGTCTGGCTTTTGAGGACCTCCGTGCGGTCTACCGGGAAATCCTGGCCAGTGCCCGAAAAGTTCAGGGAGGAGCCCGGGTTGCCTATTTGGGGCCCGAGGGGTCGTACTGTCATCAGGCGGCCCGGGAGCGCTTTGGGGCGGCCACGGATTTGGTGCCTTGTCCGACGATTGCGGAAATCTTTTCGGCGGTGGATCGGGGGGAAGTGGAAGCCGGCGTGGTGCCGATGGAGAATTCAGGGGAAGGGGCCGTGGGAGCCACCCAAGACGCCCTTTTGGGGACCTCTTCGTGGGTTTGCGGGGAAATCTATCTGCCCATACGGCATGCGCTTTTGACGAAAAGTCAGACCGGCCCCATCCGCACGGTCTACAGTCATCCGCAGGCCTTGGCGCAGTGTCGTCATTGGCTGGCCACCCGGATGCCGGGCGTAAGATTGGTGGAGGTTGCCAGTACGGCGGAGGGAGCCCGCAGGGCCTCCAAAGAAAAAGCCGCCGCCGCCGTGGCCAGTCCATGGGCCGCCAAAATCTACCGGCTTAAAATGCGACATAAGAATGTCCAGGATCATCTGGGCAACTCGACAAGGTTTTTGGTGTTAGGACAGGAGCCGGTTCCCACCACCGGCAAAGATAAGACCAGCCTCCTCTTTTCACTGCCGCATCGGGCAGGGGCTTTGCATCGTGCCCTCGGGGTTCTGTCGTCGAAAGGATTGAACCTTCTGAAAGTCGAATCCCGCCCGGCTCCGGGCAAAAGCTGGGAATACGTCTTTTTTGTGGATGTTCGCGGTCACGCCGACCGGCCGGATTTTCGGCAAGCGCTGGTCCGGTTGCAAAAGCAGACACAGGATTTGCGGGTTCTGGGCAGCTATCCGGAAGACCGATAAGATGTCGGACGAGAGCGCGCCGCCGCCGGTGGGGAGCGAGGCCGAGCCATCCAAAAAGAAACTCAGGCTGAAAGTTTCCCGGGTCGAGGAGGATAAACCACGGGTTCGTCGCAGGGTGGTGACCGCAGTGCCGGTTGCTCCCGCTACCGAAGAGTCTTTCTCACCCAGCGATTCGGCCCGGGTAGGCCCGCTGAGGATTCTGGCGGATTTGGGTCGGAACGCCTGGGGCTCCCTTCGCGGGATGGATCGCAAGGTTTGGACTGGAGTGGGGGTGCTAGTGGGCGTGGCGGTGGTCTATGGTGTTTGGACGGAGTGGAGAAAAACGGCGGTCCGGGTTCGGGTGGAATTGAATGAGGTGCGCCTGGGGGACAAGCCCGAGGTGCTGGTGTTGTATGATTTTACGGAGAGATTGGCCGGGTTGCGCCGGGACTACGGTCGAAGGCTGGCCCCCGTCCGACCCCAGATCCGCGAGCTGGAGCGGACCCTCGTGTTGGCCAAGGCCGATCGTGCCGGGACGGCGGAAAAAACCCGGATGGTGGAACAGGTGCTTAACCAGGAAACGACCAAAGCCAAAACCGTTTTTGAGGATTACAAAACCTCGGTCAGTAAAATCTGGCTGGAAGAGGCGGGTCTTCTGGACAAGGAATTTGATGATGCCCGGAAAAAGTTTCTCGAGGAAGTGGAGGTGCGGGCTAGGGAAGTGGGGCTCTTTTACCATCCCGAAGAGGATGAGGACTTGCAGCAGCCGGAAATTGCCGCCAACGAGTATCGTCTGGCGCTCTACCGGGCTCCACCCAGCATCAAAATGCCTGACCAATTCGGGTGGATTGAGAAAAAACTGGGTGAGTGGCGGGCTTTTGAAAAAGATTGGAACACCCGGTACAAAGGGCTGGGAGCCCGGGCCAAGCAACTACGCAGTCCCGCCAACACCAGCCTAGACGAACGGAAGGAGAAGGTTGGAATCCAAGCCAAGGAACTAGACAAGTTCCGTGCGGATGCCCAAGCCATTCAGAAGGAGATCGAGGATTACGAGAATCGCCTGA
>RGYX01000360.1 GCA_010031845.1 Verrucomicrobiota bacterium | reverse complement strand
CCAGCAATGGTCGTCCGATTACCACCCCCAGCCAAGACATCACCCTGGGCTGCTACTACCTGTCCCAGAATCCGGCACGCTCCACGGAGAAACAAGATAAACAGAAGAAACGTCTGAGCGTTTTCTCGGAAGCTGACGAGGTGGACTTCGCGGTTGCGGAAGGAAGCATCAAGACCCACGACATGATTCTTTTCAAGAATCCCGACTTGGGGAAAGAGACCATCTTTGGGGATGCGACCAAGAAGTTTATCGAGACCACTCCGGGTCGGGTGAAGTTCAACAGCATTTGGCCCAAAGAGCTGGGTTTCGTAAACAAGGCAGCCGGCAAGAAGCAGATCGGAGAAATCATTCTCCGTTGCTACGAAAAAGCCGGTCACGCTGCCACCGTAGAGTGCCTGGATAAGTTAAAGGATCTGGGATTCATGGCCGCCACCCGCGCGGGTGTTTCGATCGGAATCAATGACATGATCATCCCCGAGGAAAAACCTCAGGTGATCGATCGGGCCCGTCAATCAGTCACGCAGGTGGAAAAACAGTACCGGATGGGAGCGATTACCGACGGCGAGCGTTACAACAAAATCGTCGATATCTGGACCCAGGCGACGGAAGAAATCTCCTCCGCCATGTACCGTACTTTGGAACACAATGAAGGCCGCAAGGACTTTAATCCCGTGTATTTGATGGTGGATTCCGGTGCGCGAGGAAATCGGAACCAGGTCCGTCAGCTTGCCGGGATGCGGGGTCTGATGGCGAAGCCTTCGGGCGAAATCATTGAACGGCCGATCACCGCGAGTTTTCGTGAAGGTCTCTCCGTTTTGGAGTACTTCATCAGCACCCACGGCGCCCGAAAGGGATTGGCCGACACCGCGTTGAAGACCGCCGATTCGGGATACATGACCCGCAAGCTTTGCGACGTGGCCATGGACATGATTATCCGTGAGCCGGATTGCGGCACGGAGCGGGGAATTTGGGTCAAGGCGATCATGGAAGGGGATGATGAAATCGTCCGCTTGCGGGACCGTATCTACGGCCGCACTTCGTGCGACGACA
>RGYX01000359.1 GCA_010031845.1 Verrucomicrobiota bacterium | reverse complement strand
CCAATCTTCCCCCAGAAGACGGTTTCCCGCAGGATGGATCCATGAATAAACTCCCGCTTTTCCCGCGCCTCCCCTCCCTGATCGGGGTTGTCCATCTTCCGGCTCTTCCCGGTTCCCCCCGTTATTCCGGAAAAATCGGGGACGCCCGATCTTTTCTGCGTCGGGATCTTCAGGCCTTGAAATCCGGGGGAGCTCACGGCGTGATTTTGGAAAACTTCGGCGATACCCCCTTCTTGGCCGGAGCCGCCTCACCCTCCACCATCGCGTCTTTGACCGCCCTGGCCGCGGAAGCCCGGCAACTCTTCCCCGGCCCCCTCGGCATCAATCTTCTCCGCAACGATGGCATCGGCGCCATGGCGATCGCTCACGCCGTGGGAGCCGATTTTATCCGCGTCAATGTCCTGGTCGGAGCCCGCGTGGCCGATCAGGGCCTGATCACGGGAATCGCGGAGAAGCTTCTGCGCTTTCGGCGGGAAATCGGAGCCGAAAAAATCCGGATCTTCGCCGATGTCGACGTCAAACATTCCGCCCCCCTGGCCGCCGGTTACACCATCGAGGATGAGGCACGGGATGCTTGGGAACGCGGGGGGGCGGATGCGCTTATCCTCAGTGGCTGCGGCACAGGACATGGCACGGATCCCGAACACCTCCGGCGGGCCCAATCGGCTGCCCCCCGCGCCCCTCTGTTAATCGGCAGCGGAACCACCCTCGAAACCCTCGGCAGCTTTTTACCCGAGGCTTCCGGCTTCATCGTCGGAACCGCCCTGAAAAAAGACGGCAAGCTTAACGCCAGCCTCGTTCGCTCCTTCGTTCGCTCTCTTTCCCGGGCGAACACCTGACCGGCATGTTCTCTCCCGTCCATGTTCCGGTCGGGATGCTTTTGGCCCACTCCCTCCCCGGAGGCTGGGCGACGGCATTTGCCGCCGGGGTGGCCAGCCATCTTCTGCTCGATGCGGTCCCCCACGGCGACGCTGGCATCAGCCACTGGCTCGACTCTGCGCCAAACCGCAAAGTTCGCCTCCGGAGAATTCTTCCCATGTCGGTCGCCGA
>RGYX01000358.1 GCA_010031845.1 Verrucomicrobiota bacterium | reverse complement strand
CCCGAGGGGCAAATCCATGTCGTCCACAATTACCATAAAATTTTGCAAAGGAATTTTTCTCCAATCCAAGACCGCCCGGATAGCCTCTCCGGAGGCGTTCATCATCGTGGTCGGTTTAAGCAGAAGAAGATGATCCGGGGTTTCCGCCACCCACGCATCGGCGTGCCGGCATTTTTCCCATCGAAGTCCCTGGCTGGCTGCCATCCGGTCGACCGCCTCGAAACCGAAGTTGTGTCGCGTACCCTCGTAGGACTCCCCCTCGTTCCCCAAACCGGCGACCAGGCCGACCTCCATCCTGTCTTCCACCCGTTATTTCTTGGCCGGTTCCTTCTTGGCCCCCTCCTTGGCTTCCGCCTTCGGCGCTTCCTTTTTCGCTGCATCCTTCTTGTCCGGTGCAGCGGCGGCTTCGCCCTCGACATCCTTCTTTTCGCGGATGACCTCGGGCTCCGTCGGAGCCCCCTCGGCCGCCGGCTTCACTTCCTCCTCCACGGTCGGCAGGAGAACCATGAACACCGGCAGTTCTTTTGCATTCAAAACGGTGACCCCGGACGGCAATTTCACCTCGCCGACATGAATCGCCTGACCCACTTCAAGGGCGGAAACATCCACATCGATACGCTCGGGCAAATCCTTGGGCAGACACTCGACCCGCAGGGTACGCAACGCGTGATCCAAAATACCACCCCCCGTCCGAACCCCAACGGCCTCGCCGATTTCATGGACCGGCACCTCGACGCGCAGTTTCTTGTTTTCTTCCACCTGATGAAAATCCACGTGCTCAATGGTGTCGCGCAGCGGGTCGTGTTGGACTTCTCGGATGAGCGCCATCTTTTTCGTCGTTGCACCACCCTCCGCCTCCACCGTCAGATCGACTAGGACGCTTTCCGAGCTCGATCCGTGCAGGGCTTCGGCAATTTCCCGTCCGTTCAGTTCCAGAGCTTGGGCCGTTCCGCTTCCGTAGAGAATAGCGGGAACACGACCGGAGGCGCGGATGCGCCGGGGACGGCGACCGCCGATTTCAGACCTTACTTTTGCTTTGATTCCTAACCTC
>RGYX01000357.1 GCA_010031845.1 Verrucomicrobiota bacterium | reverse complement strand
CGGAAGGCAGGTCGGCGACCTTGAGCTCTCCGGATATCAGACGGGTTTCGATCTGGAAACGCAGGAGAATATGGAGGTCGTAGGTGACCTCATCCGCTTCCACCCGGATGAAGGATCGTTCCACGCCGTTGGCAGCCAGCCAGCCAGTCTCCCAGTTGTGGCGCGAGAGATCGGGGAAGGCACGAAGGAGATCAGGCCACCAAGTTTTCCAAAAAGAGTGACTGCGACCCACCCGGTTCTCCCAAAGACGGGATTGGGATTCGTGGATGCCCAAGGAGGCGGCTTGGCCCAGAGGTGTGCCGAGTTCTTTTTCGGGTAAGCCCTGGTCGTAAAGGCCGTGGCCAGCTTCGTGGAGGACCCCATACAGGGAGACCATAAAATCCGTCTCGTCGTAGCGAGTCGTCATGCGGGTGTCATGGGGGCCGAGACCTGAACAAAAAGGATGCGTGCTGGTGTCGAGTCGCCCGGCCGCCGTATCGAAACCGATCCTAGGCAAAAGGGTTTGGAGGAACTCCTCTTGGCCCCGTCTGGGATAGTGGCCGGAAATATTTCTTCTGGAAGAGCCGGAGGCAAGGGACAGGGCATTTTCGGCGATGGCAATAAGTCTGGGTTGGATTTTTTCGAAGAGAGCGGTGACCTCGCGGGTTCGCCAACCCGGTTCATAGCCTTCGAGAAGGGCATCGTAGGGTTGGTCGGAGTAGCCCCAAAGGTCAGCCATCTGTCGTGCCAAAGAGACCAGCTTTTCGAGGTGGGGGGCAAAGGATTTGAAGTTGGAATTTTTGCGGGACTCCATCCAAGCAGCCCGGGCGACCCCTGCGGTCCGCTCATGCTCCTCCACGAGGTTTGCGGGGATTCGGGTGGCCCGATTGTAATCGTGCCTCCAGCGGGCAAGGGCGGCACTCTCCGGTGACTCCGGTGACCAAGCGAGGCTTTCACAAGCGGTCAGCCAGTCACCGACTTCAGGGGCCGTCGCCAAGCGGTGGGCCATCCCAGAAATTTGGGCGGACTGTTCGGCTCGAAAGCCGTGGGATTTGGCGGGTAATTGGGTTTCCTGATCCCAACCCAGGAGGCCGCCAGTG
>RGYX01000356.1 GCA_010031845.1 Verrucomicrobiota bacterium | reverse complement strand
GCCGCCCTGGAGGATTCCTCCAAGTCGACCGACTTCCTCGGCGGAATGGAAGCTGCCTTCGAGAAGGCCGAGGAGGAGTACCGTCCCGGCGAAGGCAAATCGAAAGGATAACCCGGGAGACCGGTCGCCCTCGCAATCCCTTTCCCGCGATCTTTCGCCATGCCGTCTGACGAAATTCTCCTCGGAACCGAGGAAAAGATGGAAAAAACCCTCCGCAAGGTGGAGGAGGATTTCCAGGGAGTTCGCACCGGCAAGGCCTCACCCCAGCTCGTCGAGAATCTCCGTGTTGACGCCTACGGCTCCTCGATGCGGTTGAAGGAATTGGCGGGCATCACCGCTCCGGAACCGCGCCTCCTTGTCGTCCAACCCTGGGACGCCGCCAATGTCGATCCCGTCCGCAAGGCCCTTGAGGAGTCCCAACTCGGGATCAGCCCGCAGGTGGACGGAAAAATCATCCGCCTGCCGATTCCCCAGCTCTCCGAGGAGCGTCGCCGCGACCTCATCAAGCTCATCGGCAAGCTGGCCGAGGAGGGCCGGGTGGCGCTGCGCCACGAGCGCCGCCACGGAATCGAAGCCATGAAGAAGGAGCAGAAAGACGGAAAAATCACCGAGGACGAACTTACCGACGGGGAAAAAGAGATTCAGAAGTTGACCGACCAATATTCGGGAAAAATCGACGCCCTTTTCACCACCAAGGAAGCCGAGTTGCTCAAGGTGTAAGAAAAATGAAGCCGGGAGTTGGGATTGACCCCCTCCCATCTGCATCCGCTACGATGCCCTCCGTGATCACCGCGACCGGGAGTAACGCCACCCTTTGAGCGCCATGGTCGAGCTCCGGGACGTCTCCAAACGGTTCCCCCATCCTTCTCCGAAACCCGGGGAAGATCCCGTCTTTCGCGCCTTGGATCACGTCAGCCTGGAAATTCAGTCCGGCGAGTTTCTCACCCTGCTTGGGCCATCCGGGTGCGGAAAAACCACTGCCCTCCGGATGATCTCCGGATTGGACACCCCGACAGAGGGAAGAGTCTTCATCGACGGAACGGATGTCACCGATCTGCCTCCCTACCGCCGCAATGTGAA
>RGYX01000355.1 GCA_010031845.1 Verrucomicrobiota bacterium | reverse complement strand
TCCGCCAATCCGTGCCGAATGTTGAAACACTGCACCGCCTGGCCCGCCGCTCCCTTGCCCAGATTGTCGATCGCCACCACCACCCAGGCCCGACCCGCCCACTCATCCACCCGCACCGCCAGTTCGGCCCCGTGCCGACCCATCACCCGCTTGGTCTCCGGTAACGCCTCACCCGCCAACACCCTCACGGCCGCCTCCTTTTGATAAAACTTCTGATACTCTTTCTCCAACGACGCCGTCGTTGTCCCCTTTTTCGCCGGAAAAGAAATAGAGGTCAGCATCCCCCGGTTCAACGGAGCCAAATGAGGAATAAAGGAAATTTTTACTTCGCTTCCCGCCACGGCGGAGAGCTCCTGCTCGATCTCCGGCCGATGCCGGTGATGCGGAATCCCGTACGCCCTCAGGTTTTCGTTGCATTCCGCAAAGAGATATCCTGGTTCCAACTTCTTGCCGGCCCCCGAAACTCCACTCATCGAGGAGATCACAATTCCGTCGCCCGCCACCAAACCGGCTTGTAACGCCGGTGCTAATCCGAGGATCGCCGTGGTCGGATAACATCCGGGACACGCCACCAGATCCGCCTTTTTAATCTTCTCCCGGTGAATCTCCGGTAACCCATAAACCGCCTCGGCCAACCTTGCCGGAGCTGGGTGAACCGCTCCGTAGGTCTTCTCGTAAAGCTTGGCCTCCTTTAACCGGAAATCTGCGCTCAGGTCAAAGACCCGCCTCCCCGCAGTCCGAAGTTCGTTCCCAATCTCCGCCGACACGCCGTGGGGCAGGGCCAGAAAAACAACTTCCGCCCTCTTGGCGACCTCTGAAGCAGAAAGTTCCTCAAACCGCATGGCCCCGGCTGTCCCCCCGATCGCCAAGGTTTCTTCGAGGGTTTTACCCTTCAGTTGCCGCGAGGTGATCGCCGAAACTTTCATGCCGGGATGCCGGACGCAAATGCGCACGAGTTCCTCGCCGGTGTAACCGGAGGCACCCAAAATGGCGATGGAGACAGGTGATTTCATGGAAACGGCACAATAAGGCCGTGGGAATAAGGAATTCCACTCCCAACCGGCAAAAAAATGCCGATCGG
>RGYX01000354.1 GCA_010031845.1 Verrucomicrobiota bacterium | reverse complement strand
AAAATCAAGAGGAGTGGGTGAGTGCCGCAACTCAGCCTTTGGAGCGTGTTTTGAGCAGTCGTTCGATCTGCTCGAGGTAACGGGCGATGCTGTCCCGGGGCTTGATTTCCTGGGCCCGCTTCAGAAGAGGCACCGCTTCCTCATATTTTCCTGAAGTGACAAGCACCTGGGCGTGGCGAACCTTGGCATCGGCCTCGAACGGCTCCATTCCCTCCGCACGTTCGAAGAGGAAGATCGCCTTCTCTGGTTGGTTCGTTTTTGCATAGTGTTGGCCCAACAGGAGCAGGGCATCTCCATCCAACGGGTCGTCCTTCAGAATCTGTTCCAACACGGCGGCGGATTCGGTGGACTTTCCTTGGGCGGAGGCGATTTTGGCCTCCAGCTTGAGCATCTTCTTCTTTTTGTCAGATTCGATATTGGCGCCCCCATAAACTTTCAGCTTTTCCAAAAGAATTCCGGCCTCAACCGGAGCCCCTCGAGCATTCAGAACTTCTGCGGCGCGAAGGGGGCGGTCGATTTTCTGTCCAGGTCGGAGATCGATGGCTCGCACATACGTTTCCACCGCCAGCGGGTAGTTTGATTCCTGGAGATAGATGTCAGCCAAAGAGGTCAGGGTGTCAGGGGTGGATTTGCCCAATCGATCAATCATCTCATAGCAAGTGGCCGCGGCCACTGGCTCCTTGAGACCCAGGTGGGCGCTGGCGAGGAGAAGCCAAAACTCTGGCTTGTCGGGCTGTCGCTCGATCAAGTCGTTCATGAGGGACACCGCTTCGGCGTACTTGTTCTGCCGAAAAATGCAGCGGGCCAGGCCGAGCTTCCATTCCGGTGTGGAGGGCTGGAGCAAAAGGGCATTACGAAAGGCGCCCTCGGCCGCGACAAAGTTTTCCTTGGAAATGTAGGCGGTCCCAAGCAGCCCAAAGGTGTTCCCGTCTCCCCCCCCGAGTTCAATGGAGCGGGTAAGACTTTTGATGGCTTCGTCCGTCCGCCCCTGCTGTAGCTGGATCAACCCGAGATTTTTATAGGCCCTTAGGTAGTTAGGAAATTTACGGGTTGCACTTTCCAGATATTTGGCTGCCTCGTTGGGCCGGTTGAGTTGGTAGGCGATGGAG